>JALUED010000001.1 GCA_027053145.1 Thermaceae bacterium
GGCGGGAGCTTGCGCTGGCCTACGGCGCCGCCGGCGCCACCGTGATTGCGGTCGATCCCGACGTCGAGCTCGCCACCCAGGTGGCGAGCGAGGTCGAGGAGCGGGGTGGGGGCGCGATCCCCATCCGCGGGGACCTCTCGGTGGCCTTGGACGTGGTCTCCACCTTCGCCAAGGTGGACGAGCTCTTCGGTGTGCTCGACGGCATCGTGCACGTGACCCGGGGGCAGAGCCAGACTTCTTTCACGGAGCTCCTCGAGGCCGAATGGCACGAGCTTCTGAACGCCGACGTCAAGTCGAGCCTTTTGGTCTTGCAGCATGGGCTTAAGTACTTGGCCGGCGGGGGTTTTGTGGTCTTGGTCCTTCCGCCGCTAAAGCGCCAAGAGCCCCACGTCGCCGCCGTGCGCGGGGCGGTGGCAGGGCTGATCGAGGGTGCGAGCGCGGTCTTCCCCGAGGAGGTGCGGGTGAACGGCGTGATCCCAAGCCGGGATCCTGCGGGGGAGGAATACGATCGCCCCTTGGTTCAGGCTGTCTTGGGGCTTGGCTCGATGGTTTCCGAGGGGGTGCACGGCGAGGTGCTTCGGGTGCGCCTTCCCGAGCCGCCGACGCCGCCCGAGCTTTACGACCTCCTCGCCGACCTGCCATGAAGTGCCCTTACTGCGGCGCGCAGGAGACCCGGGTGGTGGACACCCGTCCGGTGGACGGGGGGCTGGCCATCCGGCGGCGGCGGGAATGCGTTCAGTGCGGGCGGCGCTTCACCACCTACGAGCGCCCCCAGCTTGAGCCCCTGATGGTGAAAAAGCGCTCCGGCAAGCGCGAGGCCTTCGATCCCGACAAGCTGCTCCGCGGCCTCAAGCTCGCCTGCGAAAAGCGGCCGGTGGACCCGGAGGTTTTGAAGCGGTTCGCCTATACCTTCGAGGACCAGGTGGAAGGCCCCGAGATCACCTCGGAGGAGATCGGCCGCCGGGCGATGGCGTTTTTAAAGGAGCTCGACCCGGTGGCCTACATTCGCTTTGCCAGCGTGCACCGGGAGTTTGACAGCGTCGAGCGGTTCATCGAGGAGATCCGGGCACTCGAGGGCGGCGACTAGCCCAAGGGTGGGCGCTTCGAACACGAAGGGGCACGCTTGCGACCCCAAGGTTTCTGTGGTTCCTCTAGGGCTTGCGTGGATCCCCTCGCCCGCGGGTCAGGGCGGCGTTGGCTACCGAGCGCAAGGCCGCTTCCCGCCCCCAATCCCGGACTTCCGCCGTGGGTCTGTGCTGGAACCGCATGTAGGGCAGCAAAAGGGCCTGCCTTTTTGGGGAGGCCACCCTGCAGGCGTGCCCGGGGTGAAAGCGGCTTTTCGGCGTCGCGAAGCTCCAAGCCGCCCCGGGTCGAGCCTTTTTGCCACCGTGTCCCCAGGGCGGGGAAGCCGAGCTACCAGACCATCTCCCCCGAGAGGAACGCCCGGGTGCGGGGGTCTTTGGGCGCCTCGAAGAACGCCGGAGCCGCCCCCTCCTCCACCACCTCGCCGCCGAGGAGAAAGAGCACCCGATCGGCGAGCCTCTTCGCCTGGAAGAGGTTGTGGGTGACGAGGACGATTGCCCGCTCGCTCGCCCTTTCCTCCCGGATCAGGGCCTCGACGCGGGCGACGTTGGCGGGGTCGAGGTTGGCGGTGGGTTCGTCGAGGAGGAGGCTTTGGGGTTCGACCGCGAGGGCCCGGGCGAGGGCGAGCCGGATCCGCTCGCCTGCGGAGAGCGTTTTGGCCGGTCGGTGGGCGAGGGGGCCGAGCCCCACCCGAGAAAGCCAGGTAAGGGCGGCTTCCCGCGCACGGGCCCAGGGCACGCCTTTGAGGCGCAGCCCAAAGGCGGCGTTTTCGAGCACGCTCCGCGCAAGCAGGTAAGGCTGGGGATCAAGGTAGACGGCGAGCCCCCTTCGCGCGATCTCGCCGGCGTCAGGAGGGAGGAGCCCGGCGAGCAGCCCGAGCAGAGTGCTCTTCCCCGCCCCCGAGGGGCCGAGAACGGCAAGGACCGTCCCGGGCTCGGCCACGAGGCGCGGGACCCTTAGGGTAAAGCCCGGAAAACGCTTTTCGAGCCCGTGGGCTTCGATCATCCGGCCTCCCGTTCGCCGAAGAGCACGAGGACCGCGGTGACGAGGAGGGTCACCCCAAGGAGCACCGCCCCGAGCGCGGCCGCGCGCTCGAGCTCCCCCTTCCGCGTCTCGATCACCACCGCGGTGGTGAGCACCCGCGTGGCGTGGCGGATGTCGCCGCCGACGATCGTCACCGCCCCCACCTCGCTGATCACCGCCCCAAACCCGGCGGCGAGCGCCGCCACCACCACCCGCCGGCTTTCGGCGAGCAGGGTGAGGTAGGCCTGGAGCTCGCTCCCGCCGAGGCTTTTCACCAGCCGGCGCACGGGGTTGGCCTTTTCCGCCACCCCGGCCATGGCGAAGCCCGCGATCAGGGGAAAGGCGAGCACGCTCTCGGCGAGGATCATCCCCGGAATGGTGTAAAGGAGCCCGAGCGATCCGAGGGGCCCCGAGCGCGAAAGCAGGAAGTAAAAGAAGAGCCCCACCACCACCGGCGGGAGCCCCATCCCGGCGTAGAGCAGGCTGGCGGCGAGCCGCTGGGGCCGGCCCCGGGCCCCGAGCCAAAGCCCAAGCGGCAGCCCGAAGAGGGCGGCGAGCAGGGTCGCGCTCCCGCTCACGAGGAGGCTTCTCAGGGTGATCTCGACGAGCTCGTTCAAGGCACCGGAATCGGACAGTGGCCGTAGAGGGGTTCGAAAAGGCTTCGGCCAAAGCGGTCTTTTAAGTAGGCGCCGATCCTTTCCTGCACGTCTTTCCTAAGGAGGTAGGCGCGGAGCCTTTTTGCGCCCTCGAAGTTGACCCAGGGAAAGCGCTCGGGGTTCGTCGCCATGTAGCTGTATTGGTTCGTCATGCGCGGGTCGTCGCGGTCGAAGAGGGCGAGGAGGCGCACCCGGTTTCGCATGAAGAGGTAGGTGCCGAGGTCGGTGAGGGTGTAGGCGCCCTTTTCGCTTGCGAGCACGAGGGTTGCACCCATCCCCGAGCCCGACTCGAGGTACCAGGGCTTGCCCTGGGGCTTCAAGCCGGCGGCGCGCCAGAGCTCGAGCTCCTTTTGGTGCGTCCCCGACTTGTCCCCGCGGGAGACAAAGAGGGCACCCTTTTGGAAGATCCGCCGGAAGGCGCCCCGCACGTCGGTCGCTTCGCGCACCCCCGCCGGGTCCTCGGGCGGGCCCACGAGCAGGAAGCGGTTTTTGGCGAGGCAGGCGTGGAGGACGCCCTTTCCCTCTTTGAGGAAGCGGGCCTCGAGGGCCGGCGCGTGCACAAGCGCAGCGTCGGCGTCGCCGCGGCCGGCGATGGCGAGGGCTTGGCCGGTGCCCACCGCGATGACCTGTACCGGGATCCCGGTTTCGGCGGTGAAGCCGCGAAGGATGGCGTCGAGGAGCCCCGAGTCGTGAACGCTGGTTGTGGTGGCGAGCCGCAGGGGGCTTGCCGCGAGCGCGAGGCCAAGGCCAAGAACGAGCGAAAAGAGCCGTCGGCGCATAAAGACCTCCGTGTGGCAAGCTCATGCTACACGAAGGGCCCTGGCCTTGGGCGCGGCTAGCGCTTTTTGCGGCCTCGCCCTCGCCTTTTTCCCTCGGTTGGGGCGCTGGCTTCGCGGAGGAAGCTCTTCAGCTTGTTTTCGAACTCAGGGGCCTGCCGCGGCAACCTCCGGGGACGGGGCGGGGCTACGGGCTTGGGCAGGAGCTCCTTGATCGAAAGGTCGAGCCGGCCCTTTTCGTCGCGGCCGAGCACCAGGACCTCGACCTCCTGCCCCTCGCTAAGGAAGTCCTCAACCCTTTTCACGTACTCGTGGGCGATCTGGCTGATGTGCACCAGGCCCGTCTCGCCGGTCTCCAGCTCGACAAAGGCGCCGAAGTCCAGGATGCGGGTGACCCGCCCCTTGGCGATGTCGCCGGGTTCCACGGCCATCAGCGCGCAGCCTCCAGGCCCTGCGGGCCAAAGCGGGGTTTTGCCTTGGGGGTTTGCTTCACGGCCCCCCCAGCTTAGCACATATGCTCGAACTATGGAGGACGCGCTTGCCCGCTACCTGGCCGAGGAAAGCCGGCGCCTCGAGGACGCCCGCGACCGCCTGATCGAGGCCGCCCGCCTCGCCATCAAGCGCTCGAAAAACGCGATCTACGCCGCCATCCGGGGGGACCTGGAGGCGGCGGACGCCGACCTCGCCGCGGCCTGGCAGGCGGTGGGGGAGCTCCAGGCGACCCTTGCCGGGGCCCCGGAGCTTGCCGGCGAGGAGATCGCCCAGGTCGCCGAGGGGGAGGCGGTGGAGGCCGAGGTCGTGGTTCGGTTCGTGCGGGGTGGGGCGATCCCGCATCCTGAGGACCTGCCCCGCCGGGTGGGGTTTTTCGCCTACGTTCACGGGCTTTTCGACGCCACGGGCGAGCTCCTCCGGGCCGCCACCGAGCGGCTCATTAAGGGCGAGCTCACCTTTGCCGAGCGGGCCCAGGGGGCGATCGAGCGGGTTTACCTCCTTGGGCTTGAGCTGAACCTGAAGCGCTTCGACCTGCGCCGAAAGCTCGACTACGTGAGCGGGAACCTGCAAAAGCTCGTCGAGTTTCGCTTCCGAGCCAGCCGCGGCTGTTAACGCTTTTTTCTCGGACCGGCGAAAAGGCGTTATACTTAGCCCATGCCGGAAGGCGGGCTTTGGTTTGAGCCGAGCGAGGACGAGCGGGCGCTCCTCGACGCGGTCTGGGCTTTCCTGAAGGATCGGGTCATTCCCAGCGCCGCCGATCGCGACCGCGAGGGCGTCTTCCCTGAGGCACTCGTCAAGGAACTTGCCGAGCTCGGGGTTTTTGGCCTGATGGTGCCCGAGGAATACGGGGGCCTGGGGCTTCCCGCCACCACCGCGATGCGGATCCTCGAGGCCATCGGCTACGCCGACGGCGCCCTCGGCCTCACCGTGGCCAGCCACAACTCGCTGGCCACCGGCCACGTGCTCCTCGCCGGCAACGAAGCGCAAAAACGGCGCTTCCTTCCCAAGCTCGCTTCCGGCGCGTGGCTTGGGGCCTGGGCCCTGACCGAGCCCCACGCGGGCTCCGACGCCGCCGCCCTCAAGACCCGGGCCGAGGAGACCGAGGGCGGCTTTCGGCTCTTTGGCACCAAGCAGTTCATCACCCAGGGCTCGGTGGCCGGGGCCTACGTGGTCATGGCCCGCACTGACCCCGCGCCTGAGGGCAAGCGGCACCGGGGCATCAGCGCCTTCGTCTTCGAGCGGCCAAAGGAGGGCCAGGGGTTCACCATCGGGCGCAAGGAGGAAAAGCTCGGCCTCCGCGCCTCCGACACCGCCCAGCTCGTCTTCGACGG
Organism: Thermaceae bacterium; assembly: GCA_027053145.1. The sequence goes on from JALUED010000001.1 coordinate 5,362, forward strand.
CTTTTTCGTTCCCCAGGAAGCCCTCCTCGGCGAGCGGGGCCAAGCCTTTTACGACGTGCTCCAGGTGCTGGACGGCGGCCGGGTGGGGATCGCCGCCTTGAGCGTGGGGATCGGCCAGGCCGCCCTCGACCTTGCCGCCCGCTATAGCGCCGAGCGCACCGCCTTCGGCCGGCCGATCGCCGCCTTCGAGGGGGTCGCCTTTAAGCTCGCCGACATGGCCACCGAGCTCGAGGCCGCGCGCCTCCTCTACCTGAAGGCGGCCGCCCTCAAGGACGCCGGCCGCCCCTTCACCAAGGAGGCCGCCCAGGCGAAGCTCTTTGCCTCGGAGGTCGCAACCCGCGCCGCCAACGCCGCCATCCAGATCCTCGGCGGCTACGGCTACATGATGGACTACCCCGCCCAGCGCTACTGGCGCGACGCGCGGCTGATGGAGATCGGCGAGGGCACGAGCGAGATCCTGAGGCTGGTGATTGCACGGGAGGTGCTCAAGGAGGTGGCTGGATGAAGTTCGCCATCCAGGACACCTACCCCGAGGACTTTGCTCATTGCTACGGCTGCGGCTACAAGAACCCCGAGGGCTACCGCTTCAAGACCACCTACGACGAGGCGACCGGTGAGACCGTCACCCGCTACCGCCCCGCGCCCTACCACACCGCGGTCCCCGGCTTCGTCTACGGCGGGCTGATCGCAAGCCTGATCGACTGCCACTCCTCGGGCTCGGCGGCGATCTTCAAGCTCCTCGCCGAGGGGAAAAAGCCCGGTGAGGCCCCGGCCCCCCGGTTCGTCACCGCCCGGCTCGAGGTGGACTACCTGAAGCCCACCCCGCTCGGTCCCGAACTTTTGGTCCGCGGCCGGGCGGTGGAGGTGAAGGACCGCAAGGTGGTGGTGGAAAGCCGCCTTTTTGCCGGCGAGGAGGAGACGGTTCGGGGGCGGGCGGTGCTGGTACTCCTTCCTGAGACGATGCGGAAGGGCGCTTCGCCCTAGGCGTCCTTTGGGCAGGGCTTGACCACCAGGCTCCGGAGCCGGTTTGCCGCCCCCACGAGCTCAAAGAGGCGGGGCAGGGCGAGCTCGGGGCTCGGCTCGAGCGCGTAAAGGCCCTTTTCCTCGACCTCTTTGAGCACCTTTTCGGCGAGCGCCTTGAGCGACGTCCGCCCGTCGGCGAGCTTCCCGAGCCGCTTGAGCAGGGCGCCGATCGCCCGGGCCTGGGCGTCGTCCACGAGCTGCTCGAGGGCGTCGAGCTCGATGGTCTGGGTGCCGAACTGGATCTCTCGAAGCCCCCGGGCCCGCACCTTTTCCTTTCTCCCCCGCCGGGGGTCGAACGACTCGGGGAGCGGGCAGCGGGGGGTGACGGCGAGGGGGTG
>JALUED010000002.1 GCA_027053145.1 Thermaceae bacterium
GCTTCCGGATCGAGGGCGAGGCCGGGCTCGGCTCCGTGGCGCGCCGCGTCTTCGGCGAGGGCCGGGCCCGGCTTCGGGTCGAGCTCGGCATGGGAAGGATTCGGGTGGAACCATGAGCGAGGCGAGACGGCGGGTTTTGGAGATGCTGGCGGCGGGCAAGGTCTCGGTGGCCGAGGCCGAGCGGCTGCTCGACGCCCTCGAGGAGCCGGCGGCTCCCCGCGGGGCCGGGCGGCTTTTGCGCATCCTCTTGCGGGACGAGGACGGGGAGGAGGTACGGGTACACCTTCCCCTTTCGCTGGCCCGGGTGGCGCTCGAGTTCCTGCCCGCGGACCACCGAAGGCTTTTGGAGAAGGAGGGGATCGACCTCGACGCCCTCCTCGCCGGCTTCAAGGACGAGCTCCCCGAGGGGCGCCTGGTCGAGCTGCGGGGGTCCGACGGGGAGGAGGTCGTCGTCGAGGTGGTATGAACCGGCTTTCGTTTTTGGTCCTGGAGTTCGGGCGGGCCCGCCTCGCCTTTCCCCTTTGGGTCTTGGAGGAAGTGCTCGCGTTTTTGCTCGCGGGGGCGCTCCTTTTCCGCGGGCGGGTGGGGCCGGCGCTCTTTCACCTCTTTCGCCGCCGGCTCGGCCTCTCCGTGTATCGAAAAGGCGAGGAGATCCTCTCCGTGCGAGGGCTGCGGGTTTGGGTCTGGCGTCCGTTTTGAGGAGGAAGGATGAAACCGAGGGCTCCGAGCACCTGTCCCGTCTGCGGCGGTAGGCTTTGGGTGACCGGGCTGGTTTGCAAGACCTGCGGCACCGAGATCCGGGGCGAGTTCGTGCAGAACGAGTTCGCCTCGCTGCTGCCTGAGCAGCTTGAGTTCTTGCGGATGTTCCTGAAGGCGCGGGGGAACTTAAAGGAGCTCGAGCGCGCGCTCGGGGTCTCCTACCCCACGGTGCGGGCCCGCTTCGACGCCCTGCTCCGGGCCCTCGGCTACGAGGAGGGGCCGGACCTCGAGGCCGAGCGGCGGCAGATCCTCGACGCCCTCGAGCGCGGCGAGCTCAGCCCCGAGGAGGCGGCGGAGCGTCTGCGCGCTTTAGGGCGACGTTAGCACGTTGCCGGGGAGGGGTTCTCCGGTCAGCAGGTGGTGGAGGACCAGGGGGTCGAGGTCGAGGCCTCCTGGCCAGGCCACCGTTCCCAGCTCGGGGTCGACGTAGGCCTTTGCGAAGAACTCGGCGTCCCTGAGCCGCTCGAGCGCCCCGCGCAGCTCGAGGCCGCCCAGGTCCACCACCCCCTCGCGCCGGTTCGAGAACCGGAGCCAGAGCTTGAGCGGAGCCAGGGCCTTGGCCTCGACAACCTCTACCATCGGTTTCATCCTAGCTTATTCCAGCGGCGGGACGGGTTTCGGCGGCTCGCCGCGTTGCAGGCGCCGCCAGTTTTCGAGCAGCTCGCGGCGGTGGATACGGGCCCATTCCACCACGAGCCCGAGTGCGCGGGGAGGGAGGTCGCCGGCGAGAAGGCGCGGCGGGTCGACGCCGATCGCGGCGCGGTACTCCCCGTATCGGACGTGAAAGTGCGGCGGGGGATGGTCGAGGAAGTGCATGGCCACGATCATTCCGTAGAATCGGCTAATCACCGGCATCCTTGACCTCCGGCGGAGGGTCTGCGTGCCTTAGGGCTACGCTAAAGGTGGCGCCCTTCCCGGGCTCGCTTGCCGCCCAGACCTCGCCGCCCGAGGCCTCGACGATGGCCTTGACGATAGCGAGGCCCAGAC
>JALUED010000003.1 GCA_027053145.1 Thermaceae bacterium
GCCACCACCAGCGCCATGCGCGGGGTCTTCAAGACCGACGCCAAGACCCGGGAGGAGTTTTTGAGCCTGATCCGCTAGCGGGCCACGTGGAGTGTGACCTTAGCCACGCGGGTATCGCCGTCCCAGAGCTCGAGGGGGTAGACCCCAGGTTTTTCGGGGGCGGTGAGGGGCGCCACGAAGGTGCGGGCGTCCGCGGGCTCTAGCGCGATCCTCCGCCTGGCGAGGACGAGGTAGGGCGCGCGCGGGCGGTAGAGGAAGCGCGCCTTTGCCTCGAGCGCGTCGCCGGGGAAGGGAGCCGGGTCGCTCAGGGTGATCCGGGCGAGCGCGCCGCGGGTGATCCGGATCAGCCGGCGGAGCGTTCGCGTGTGCTCGCCCTTTCGGGCCTCGACGTAGAGGAAGACCGCCCGGGCCTTGGTGTCGGCCTCGAGCTTCAAAAAGCCGTGGAAACGTCCCGGGGCCACCGGCTCGAGCGTCACCCGGGGTCCGTTCGCCAGGAACGCCTCGACCCGGTGGGCGCCGGGGCTTTCCGCTACGACCTCGATCTCGGCCCCCCGCGGGGCGCTGGTGGGTTCCATCGACAGGGTGAGGGTGAGGTCCGCAGGATCCAGGGAGGAAACCAGCTTGGGCTTTTTCCGGGCGATCCCGAGCGCCAGGTTGGGCACCGCGCCGCCCGGCTTAAGCTCCACGCTCTGCGGGCGGCCGAGGGGCTCGAGTGCCCGGGGCAGCCGCTTTTGGTCGACGAAGACGCGGTAGCGTCCGGGGACGAGGTCCCGGAAGACGAACCGGCCCTGTTCGTCGCTTTGGATCGTGCGTTTTAGGCCTTCGCCCTCGAGCACCACCCAGACGAAGGGAGCGATCCGCTTCCGGCCCTCGGCCTCGAGGTAGACCTGCCCCACCACCGCCAGGCTCTCGCGCAGCTCTACCCGGAGCGCGGCCTTGGCTTTCCGCCGGATCTCGAACCGCACCGGGCGGGTCTCCGGGGTGAGGGTGGCGGGCAGGTTGAGGAACTCGAGCTGGTAGGTTCCGGGCGGCAGGATGAACCGGAAGCGCCCCGCTTCGTCGGTGGTGGTCTCGGCGACCGGCGTGCCCTGGCGGACGGCCCGGAGCTTGATGTCCTTGAGCCCTTCCTCCCGGTAGAGAACCCGTCCCTCGACCTCGCCCAGGTTGCGGCCGCCGAAGAGCTCCACGACCGGCGGAGGCACCTCAAAGCCGCCCTCAAGGTCGAGCTCAGTTCCGAGGCTCCACTGGAACCCTTCCTCGGGGTCGTAGAAGAGCTCCGCACTCAGGCGGGGGCCGAACTCGGGGGCGTAGGCAAAGGCCAGCGCGCCCGAGAGGCTCTTGCTTTGAAAGTCGTAGACGTAGCTGATTCCAAGACCTACGTCCTCCTCACGGTAGCCGAGCCGCGCGCCCAGTCCGAGGCCTATCGCGTCCTTGAAGCTCAGCTGGCCAATGCCTCCGAGGGAAAACCGCCCGAAGTCGCGGCTTTGGCTGACCCTGACGCGGGCGCCGCCGGAAAAGCTCAGGCTCAGGCGGGTGGTCCAGGGGGCCTCCCGACGCACCGAGGCCAGCCAGAGGGTGGCGCGGTTTTCCTCGGCGTCGGCCTCGAAGACGGTCTTGGCGTAGGTGGTGTGGGGAGGCGAAAGCCAGCGCCCCTCGAGCTCGGCCCGAAAACCCTCGCCGTACTTCACCGCGTGGCGGATCTCGAGGTCCGGCCGGGTTTCGAGGAGCTCAAGGCGCAGCG
>JALUED010000004.1 GCA_027053145.1 Thermaceae bacterium
CCCTTCCACCGATGCCCGAGGAAAGCGCGCCGCCCCCCACGCCCGAGCTTCCTCGGCTCGCGGAGGGCCCTATGCCGCCGACGCCCCAGCCTGGTCCCCTGAAGGGCGGGGCAAAGGGGCCGGGGGCTTCCCACTACGAGATCAAGCGGGCGGCACCCCTTTTGGTCTCGGTGGATAACGCCCACGCCGCCTTTCCCCAAAAGGGTTTCGCCCTCGCCCGCCGGGTCTACGAGATCCCGGTCGAGGGCGGGGTGACCCGTCTGCTCTTCGAGACCTGGGGGGGCGAGGCCGGGCTTGTGGGTCCCGTTCGGAGCGCGCGGCTTGCCATGCTCGCGCTCGCCGACGCCCTCGAGGCCTTCCTCGTCCACGTGGGCGGAAGCCCCCTGGCCCAAAAGCGGATCGAAGAAGGGGGTTACGTGACCTTCGACGGCCTTTTTGACCGCCGCCGCTTCGTGCGCACTAAGGACCGCCGCCCGCCCCACAACACCTACGCCGACCTCGGCCGGGTTCGCGCCGAGCTTAGGCGGCTTGGGCTGGATCGGTTTGAGGTGATGAAGGGGGCGGCCTTCCTGCCGCCCGAAGGCGCGGCCCCCGGCAGGCTCGTCCGCGTTCGCTTTGCCCCCGACTACCAAAGCGCCTTTCGCTACCAGGGGGGTGCCTACCGCTGGGTGCGTAATGGCACGCCCACCCCGGTCCGGGTGGACGCGGTGGCGGTGCTCTTTGTCAAGGCCCGGGTTCGGGACCGGGTGGGCAGGCTCGACCTCCGGCTTTCCAAAGGGGAGGGGGCCCTTTACCTAATGGGCCGCTACCTCCCGGTTCGCTGGCGGCTCGATGCCGGAGGGTTCGCCCTTACCGACGCCGAGAGCCATGCCCTCGACCTCACCCCTTACCGGGTCTGGTTCGTGCTGGTCCCGCCCTGGGCCCGGGTGGAGTAGCGAAGGGCCCGGGCGAGGTCTTTGAAGTAGGCGTAGCCCGGGGCACTTAAGGGCGGGTTCTCGGGCTCGACCAGGTAGAGAAAGGGCCCCTGGGCTAGGCGAACGGCGGCGTGGCCGGCCGCAAGCGCTTGTTCCTCGAGCGCCCAAGGCCCCTCGAAGGCGTAGTCGCCGGGGAGGCCAAGGTCCCCGAGCATTGCGAGCCACTCCCCGAACGCGGCGGGGTCAAGATCCTCCGGGAGCGAAAACCGCACCCCGCCCCGGTGCCGCCCAAGCAGGTAAAAGCGGCGGAGGAACTTTCGGAGCGTCCGCCGTTCTTCGCCGCTTGGGCGGTAGGTGAGGTATTTGGGCGCTTGAAAGCTGTAGACGAAGCCCTCGGGAGCGCGGCGGGCCCAGCGGAGGACCACCTCCTTTTCGGGGATGCGGTTGCTCGTCTGGGGGAGCTCGACGGTGGAAAAGAGCGCGGCGTAGCGCCGAAACCGCGCCGAGGGAGGAAGCTCGGGAAAGCGGTGTTTGTAGCCGATCAGGCCGATTCGGAGCGCCACCTCAAAAACCACCCCGCGCTGATCGCCGCCATCTCCGGCCGGGGGGCGTGGCCCACCCCGGGGAGCACGGCGAGGGCGAGCCGGCCCGGGGGATAGCGGTCCCTTAGCGCTTCGATCGTCGCTTCCGCAAGTCGCAGGGGCACGATGGCGTCGGCGTCGCCGTGAAGGTGGAGGAGGGGCACGCCCCGGTAGCCCTCGGCCCGCTCGATCGCGGGGACGAAGCCCGGGGGCAGGG
>JALUED010000005.1 GCA_027053145.1 Thermaceae bacterium
CCCTCGCCCTTACGGGCTTCTTTGGAGAAAAGGCCGGCGAAGAATCCGGAAAGCGCCCGGGCAACCTCCCGCCGCATCAGGACGAGGGCGGCAAGAAAGGTGCCGGTGTTGGTGGCGATGTCCACCCAGAGGGGGAGGGCTTCGCCGCCGAAGAGGAAGCGGTCGGCGAGAACCAGGTGCCCTGAGCTTGAGACCGGCAGGAACTCGGTGAGCCCCTGGACGACGCCAAGGACGATCGCGCGAAAAAGGTCCACGCCCGCCATGGTAAAGGAAAAGCCCCGCCTCTGGCGGGGCTTTTCCCAAGGGCGGGCTTAGCGCTTCGAGTACTGCGGCGCCCTGCGGGCCTTGTGCTTGCCGTACTTCTTGCGCTCGACCACACGGGCGTCGCGGGTGAGGAGCCCCGCGGGTTTAAGTTTCTTGCGGAACTCGGGGTTGTACTTCTCCAGCGCCCGGGCGATCCCAAGCTTGATGGCGTCGATCTGCCCGGTGGTGCCGCCCCCCTTCACCGTGATGTAGGCGTCAAACTTGCCCAGCATGTCCACGACCTTGAAGGGCTCGAGGGCGCTTGCCGCCCGGATGATGCCGCGGAAGTAGTCCTCGAAATCCCGGCCGTTGACGGTGATCTTGCCCTCGCCGGGGCGGAGGAAGACCCGGGCCACGGCGGTCTTGCGGCGTCCGGTGCCGTAGTACTGCTCCATCACTTAACCTCCAGCTCGAGCTTTTCGGGCTTTTGGGCGGCGTGCGGGTGGTCCGGCCCGGCGTACACCTTGAGCCGCTTGAAAAGCTTCCGACCCAGCCGGTTTTTGGGGAGCATCCCCTTTACCGCCCGTTCGATTAGCCGTTCAGGGTGGCGCTTGAGCATTTCCCCGGCGGGAATGCGCTTAAGGCCCCCCTGGTAGCCCGAATAGCGGGTGTAGATCTTGTCGGAAAGCTTCTTCCCGGTAAGCTTGACCTTCGCCGCGTTGACCACGATGACGTAGTCCCCCACGGGCAGGTTGGGGGTGTATTCGGGTTTGTGTTTTCCGCGGAGGATGCTCGCGATCTTGGCCGCCAGGCGCCCGAGCGTCTTCCCCTCCGCGTCAATCACGTACCATTTGCTCTCGACTTCCTTGGGCACGTAGGTCTTCACGAGGCGCCCCTCCTTTTGCCGTGTTCCTCGGCGCGGGGTGAACGGGTACGGGAAAGGCCCCCGCCGAGGTGCCAGCGTGGAGTATAGCACAGCAGGAGGGCTTCCACCAACCGGGGTTTGGGCACGCGTTGACGCGCGGCCGGGCGTTTCCTAAAATAGAGCACGCTGCGCGGTGAGCGTAGCTCAGCTGGTTAGAGCACCGGTCTGTGGAACCGGGGGTCATGGGTTCAAGTCCCATCGCTCACCCCAAACCCGCCGCCCGTCGGGGCGGCAACGATTCGCCAGACGGGCGGCCCGGCCGCAGCCGGCGAGGATGGCGGAATTGGTAGACGCGCCAGACTTAGGATCTGGTGGGTTTATCCCGTGCGGGTTCAAGTCCCGCTCCTCGCACCAACGGCCGGGCCGCCCCTTGCTTCCGAGGTGAACATGCCGGAGATCGTCGAACGAGAGGGTTGGCGCGTGCGCCTGCGCGGCGAGGTGCCCGCCGAGGAAGTGGAAAAAGCCTATCGCGAGCTCCTTTCCGAGTACCGAAAGCGCGTACGGGTGCCGGGGTTCCGCCCGGGGCGGGTGCCCGATCGGATCCTCGAGGCCCGCTTGGGGCGCGAGGCTCTGCTTTCGGAGGTGCGCGAGGCGCTAGTCGAGCGGCATCTTCCCGCGTTTGCGAAAGAGCTCGGGCTGGCCCCGGTGGCGGTCCGCAAGGTGGAGGGCGCGATCGAGCTCGGCAAGCCCTTTGTTTTCGAGGCCGAGATCGAGAACTACCCCGAGGTCGAGCTTCCCGATTGGCGGGGGTTTTCGCTGGAGGTTGCGGAGCCCGAGGTGGAGGAGGAAGCGGTGGAAGCCGCCCTCCAGGACCTGCGCCGCCGCTACGCCGAGGTCGAGGCCAAGGAGGGGCCCGCCGAGGCGGGGGATTTGGTGATCGTGGTCACCGAGGAAGGGCGCGAATACGCGATCGAGCTCGGGCAGGCGCCTGAGGAGGTGCGAAAGGCCCTTTTGGGCAAGGCGGCAGGGGAAGCGGCCGAGCTACCCCTGTACGACGAGGGGGGAAGGGCCACCGGCGAGGCGATCCCGGTCCGCGTCCAGGAGGTGAAAGCGGTCCGCCTGCCTGAGCTCGACGACGAGTTTGCGAAGACCCTGGGCTACGGGACCCTCGAGGAAGCCCGCGAAAAGATCAGGGAATCCCTAAGGCAAAAGGCCCAGGCCGAGGCCGAGGAGGCGCGCAAGGAGGCGCTTTTGGAAAAGCTCGCCGAGGGGCTCAAGGCCGAGATCCCGCCGTCCCTGGTCGCGGCCGAGGAGCGGGCGATTTGGAGGGAGATCGCCGAGGATCTTGCGAAAAAGGGCGTGCCGCTTGAGGATTACCTGAAGAGCCTTGAGCCCGAAGAGCTCGAAGCGCTCAAGCGCGACGTGCACCAAAGCGCCGAGCGGCGGGTGCGCCGGGGGCTTGCGCTCAAGAAGCTCACCGAGGAGCTTGGGGTCACGCTCGAGGAAGAGGAATGGCAGGCCTACCTCGAGGAGGCCGCCCGGGCCTACGGCGTGAAGCCCGCGGACCTTGCCCGTGCGCTCGGCGAAGACGGAATGAAGCGCCTTTACCTCCGGAGGTTGCACGACAAGGCCCTGGCCCAAGCGGTCGAGGCGATCGCTGCCTGATTCCCTGCCGGCTTCCTTTTGGGCCGGCAGGCGGCGGCTAGAATGGGGGTTGGCCATGGTGGTGCCCTACGTCATCGAGCAGACGAGCCGCGGCGAGCGGGTCTACGACATCTACTCGCGGCTTTTAAAGGACCGCATTATCTTCCTGGGCACGCCGATCGACGCCCAGGTGGCGAACACCGTCGTGGCTCAGATGCTCTTTCTTGAGGCCCAAAACCCCAAGGCCGAGATCAAGCTCTACATCAACTCGCCGGGGGGGGAGATCGACGCGGGGCTCGCCATCTACGACACCATGCAGTACGTGCGTTCGCCGGTCTCGACCATCGTGGTGGGGCTCGCCGCCAGCATGGCGGCGGTGATCCTGGCCGCCGGGGAGCCCGGGCGGCGCTTTGCCCTCCCCAACTCCCGGGTGATGATCCATCAGCCTTGGGGCGGGGCCCAGGGGCAGGCCAGCGACATCGCGATTCGGGCGGAGCAGATCCTCAAGATGCGGGACAAGTTGAACCGCATCCTCGCCGAGCACACCGGCCAGCCCTTGGAGCGGGTGGCCCGGGACACCGACCGCGACTTCTGGTTGGATGCCGAGGAGGCCCGAGCCTACGGCTTGGTGGATCAGGTGGTCAGGCGTGGCGGCGCGGAATAGGGCGACCTGCAGCTTCTGCGGTCGGGGCTACCCCGAGGTCGAGCGGCTATTGGAGGCCCCGATCGGCGAGGTGTACATCTGCGCCGACTGCGTGGAGCGGGCCCACGAGCTCCTCGTGGGCACCCGGCGCCCCGAACGCCGCACAGGCCCCAAGCGGTTGCCCAAGCCCGCCGAGATCAAGGCTTTCCTCGATCAGTACGTAATCGGCCAGGAGACCGCGAAAAAGGTTCTCTCGGTGGCGGTCTATAACCATTACAAGCGGCTTCGCCACCAGGGGACCGACGAGGTTGAGATCCAAAAGTCCAATATCCTCCTGATCGGGCCCACCGGCACCGGCAAGACCCTGCTCGCCGAAACGCTTGCCCGTTTCCTCGACGTGCCCTTCGCCATCGCCGACGCCACCACCCTGACCGAAGCCGGCTACGTCGGCGAGGACGTGGAGAACGTGGTGCTGAGGCTTTTGCAGGCGGCGGGTATGGACGTGGAGGCCGCCGAGCAGGGGATCATCTACATTGACGAGATCGATAAGATCGCCCGCAAGTCGGAGGGCCCTTCGATCACCCGGGACGTCTCCGGCGAGGGGGTGCAGCAGGCGCTCCTCAAGATCATCGAGGGGACGGTGGCCCACGTCCCGCCCCAGGGCGGGCGGAAGCACCCGCACCAAGAGCTGGTGCCGGTGAACACCAAGAACATCCTCTTCATCCTGGGCGGGGCCTTCGAGGGGCTGGACGCGATCGTCAAGGCCCGCACCGATCAAAACCCCATCGGCTTTGCCGCGGGCAAAAAGAGCGCGAAGCGCCCCGAGGTGATCCCCGAGGACCTGGTGAAGTTTGGGTTGATTCCGGAGTTTGTCGGTCGGGTGCCGGTGATCGTCGAGCTTGAGCCCTTGGACGAGGACGCCCTGGTCCGGGTGCTGACCGAACCCAAGAACGCCCTCGTCAAACAGTACCAGGCGCTCTTTGCCATGGAGGGGGTGGAGCTCCACTTCACCCCGGCGGCGCTCCGCGAGATCGCCCGACGGGCCCGCGAGCGGGGCACCGGGGCAAGGGGCCTTCGGGCGGTGATCGAGCGGAGCATGTATGAGCTGATGTATGCCCTGCCCGGCCGGCCGGTGCGGCGGATCGTCTTCGACCGCCGCCACCTCGACGATCCCCTTTCGGCCCTCGAGGAAGCCGAGCTGAAGGAGGCGGGGTAGGTATCAGGATGCGGATCTTTCAGCGCGAAGCCAAGCTTCCCCTTTTGGCGCTTCGGAACCTGGTGGTCTTTCCGGGGGCCGAGGCCTGGATTGACGTTGGCCGCCCGGCCTCCAAGCGCGCGGTGGAAAAGGCGCTCGCCGGAAACCGGCGGCTTTTCCTCGCGACCCAGCGGGACCCCAAGGTGGAGCGTCCGGGCCTTGCCGACTTCTACCCGGTGGGGGTGGTCGCCGAGGTTCGGCGGGTGAGCCGGGTCTCGGACGGAACCCTCCGGATCCTTGCCCGCGGGCTTGAGCGGGGGCGGATCTTGGACCTCGAGGAGGGCGAAGCGTACGTCGTCCTTTATCGGCCCGTCCCCGAGCCCACGGTGCGGGATCCCAAAGCGGTCCGGGCGCTTGCCGAGCGGGTGCGCGAGGCCTTTGAGCGCTACCTGGCCGGGCACAAGAGCCTGCGGCTCGACCGCGACCAGCAGCGGGAGATCCTCGGCGAGCCCGACCCCGCCCGCCTGGCCGACCGGGTGGCGGCGGTGGCCACCTGGAGTGCGGCGGAGAAGGCCGCGATCCTTGCCGAGGAAGCGCTAGAGCCCCGGCTTGAGCGGGTGCTGGCCCTTTTGCACCGGGACCTTGAGCGTTTCGAGCTCGACCGCAAGATCGCCGCCCGGGTCAAGGAGCAGATGGACCAAAACCAGCGCGAGTACTACCTGCGCGAGCAGATGCGGGCGATCCAAAGGGAGCTCGGGGGCGGCGAGGACCACCTCACCGAGGTCGAGGAGCTGAGGGAGCGGATCAAGAAAAAGGGCTTCCCGAAGGAGGTCGAGGAAAAGGCCCTAAAGGAGCTTGCCCGCTACGAGCGGCTCCAGCCGGGGAGCCCCGAGGCCGGGGTGGTGCGCACCTACCTCGATTGGCTTTTGGACCTCCCCTGGCGCGAGCGGACCGAGGATGTGCTCGACCTAAAGCGCACCCGCGAAAAGCTCGACGCCGACCACTACGCTCTGGAAGAGGTCAAGGAGCGGATCCTCGAGTTTTTGGCGGCGAAAAAGCTTGGCGGGGAGGAGGGCGCAAAAGGCCCGATCCTCTGCCTGGTGGGGCCGCCCGGGGTGGGGAAGACCTCGCTTGGCCGCTCCATCGCCGAGAGCATGCAGCGGCGGTTTGTGCGCATTTCCCTGGGCGGCGTGCGCGACGAGGCCGAGATCCGCGGGCACCGGCGGACCTACGTCGGCGCGCTTCCCGGCAAGATCATCCAAGGGATGAAGAAGGCGGGGACCGTGAACCCGGTCTTCCTCCTCGACGAGGTGGACAAGATCGGCGCCGACTGGCGGGGAGACCCGGCGGCGGCGCTCCTTGAGGTCCTCGATCCGGAGCAGAACAAGGCCTTCCAGGACCACTACCTCGAGGTCCCCTACGACCTCTCCCAGGTCTTCTTCATCGCCACCGCCAACACCACGAGCACGATTCCAAAGCCCCTCCTCGACCGCATGGAGGTGGTGGAGATCCCGGGCTACACGCCTCTAGAAAAGCGGGAGATCGCAAAGCGCTACCTCTGGCCTAAGGTGGCCCGGGGAGCCGGGGTGCTCGACAAGGTCGAGGTGAGCGACGAGGCCCTCAGCCGGATCATCGCCGAGTACACCGAGGAGGCCGGGGTGCGGGGGCTTGAGCGCGAGCTTGCCAAGCTCGCCCGGCGTCTCGCGAAGGCGTACCTCGAGGCCCCTTGGGAGGGGGTCCGGCGGGTGGAGTCGCGCGAGCTTGAGGCCCTGCTAGGGGTTCCGAAGTACCGTCCTGAGCGCGCCGAGAAGGAGCCGCTCCTTGGCGCCGCCCAGGGGCTTGCCTGGACCCCGGCGGGGGGTGCGCTCCTCGTTGTCGAAGTGCTGGCGGTGCCGGGCAAGGGCAA
>JALUED010000006.1 GCA_027053145.1 Thermaceae bacterium
AAGAAAAGCCGCCGGAGGACGAACCGGGCCGCCCGGCCGTACTCGGCGGCGAACTCGGCCTCGACCTCGGGCACCTCCCGGTCGCGGAGGAGGACGAAGAGGTAGAGGAAGAGGAGCAAAAGCAAAAAGCCCCCCTCAACCCGGGTCACCCGGCCGTCGGCGGCGAGCGCGATCAAGAGCCCCGCCACCGCCGCCATGAAGGGGAGCTCCCGCCTGAGAAAGCGGGCCTGGGCCCGGATCGGGCGGATGAGAGCGGCGAGCGAAAGGATCAGCCCGAGGTTCGCCGCGTTCGAGCCCACCACGTTGCCGAACGCGACCTCGGGCGCGCCCCGAAGCGCCGCGGCCAGGCTCGCCGCGAGCTCGGGGGCCGAGGTGCCGAAGGCCACCACGGTAAGCCCCACGACGAGTGGGCTCATCCCGAGCGCCCGGGCAAGGAGGGAGGCGTTCTTCACGAGCAACTCACCGCCGAGGTAGAGGAGGAAGACGCCGAGGACGATCAGGGCCGCCGCCACCGGGACGCCTCCTCGAAGAGCCCCACCGTCCGGGCGAGTGCGGCCACCTCTTCCTCGCTAAGCCGCCGCCAGCGCCCAGGCGCCAGCCCCCCAAGCCGAACGGGCCCGTACTTGACCCGCAAAAGCCGCTCGACGGGGTAGCCGATCGCCCGCATCATCCGGCGAACCTCACGCTTTTTCCCCTCGGTCAGGGTGAGCACCGCGCCGTGGGGGGCGGGCCGGGCCTTCTTGGCCGAAAGGCGCTCGCCGCCCTCCACCACGCCGCGCTCAAGCCGCTTGAGCAGGTGAACCGGCGGCGTTCCCCGGCGGCTCGTCACCCGGTAAACCCGTTCCACCTGGTAGCGCGGGTGGGTGAGGCGGTGGGCGAGCTCTCCCCAGTTGGTAAAGAGCAAGAGCCCCTCCGAATCCCGGTCGAGCCGGCCCACCGCCACCAGGCCGGGAAGGTCGGGGACAAGCTCGTAGACGGTGCGCTCGGCGTGGGGATCGCGCTTCGTCGTGGTGTAGCCGCGGGGCTTATGGAGCGCGAGGACCACGCGCTCGTCGGGCGGCCGGACGGGCTTCCCGTCCACCCGCACCTCGGCGCCCTCGGGCACCCGCTCGCCGAGCCGGGCCACCCGGCCGTCGATCGTCACCCGCCCGGATCGGATCAGCTCTTCGGCCTTGCGGCGCGAGGCCACCCCGGCCCGGGCCAGGTACTTTTGCAACCGCTCGCCCACGTTTCCCACCCTACCCGGCTTGCAATCCGCCTGCACCAAGGCGAGAATGCCCCCAGATGCCGCTTTTTGCCGTAGATAAGCCCCTCGGCATGACCTCCCACGACGTGGTGGACGCCGCCCGGAAGGCGCTCGGGATCCGTCGGGTGGGCCACACCGGCACCCTCGATCCCCTGGCCACCGGGCTTTTGGTGGTGGCGAGCCACCCCCACACCAAGCTGATCCCCTTCCTTTCCGCCGACGAAAAGGAGTACCTCGCCTGGATCAGCTTCGGCGCCACCACCCCCACCCTGGACGCCGAAGGCCCGGTGACCGAGGAAGCGCCCGTGGCCTTCCGCAAAGGCGAGTTGAAACGCGCCCTTAAAGCCTTCCTCTCGATCACCGAGCAGGTCCCCCCCGCCTACTCGGCGGTCAAGGTGGGGGGGGTGCGGGCTTACGAGGAGGCGCGTCGGGGGGAAG
>JALUED010000007.1 GCA_027053145.1 Thermaceae bacterium
CCGATGGGTGCGGGAAAAGCGCGGGTGGGCAAAAGGGGTTGAAGGAACGCGGCCACCGCCGGCACCCCGTGGGCCTCGGCCCAGTGCCAAGCGGCCATGCCGAGGCTACCAAAGACCACGAGCTCGGCCCCTTTTAGCTCGCGGCTAACCCCCTCCAGGAACGCAGGGGTCGTCTCCTCGTAGGCGCGGATCAGCTCGCGCACGAAGCGAAGCCCCCGCCCCCCGGCGTGGAAGATGCGGGCGAGCGCATCCTCCCCAATCGCCCTGCGGGGATCGGGCCCCACCGGGCGGTAGCGCACCGGGCTTCCCTTAAAGAGGGCTTCGAAGCCCCCGGGGGCCAAGAGCCGCACCGCGTGCCCCCGCGCGGCCAGCGCCTCCCCCAGGGCAAGGTAGGGTTCGACGTCGCCCCGAGAGCCGGCGGTGACCAAGGCGATCTCCAAGCCTCACCCCCAACGATCCCGGTCGCGGCGGCGGTACTTGGCCATCACCTTTTTGAAGGCGGCCTCGAGGTCCACCCCCTCGCGGTTCGCGAGCGAGGCGAGGACAAAGAGCACGTCGCCGAGCTCCTCCTCAAGGTCCCCCGGCCCCTCGCTGGGCTTGGGGCGCTTCCCCTCGCGGTGGGCGAGGACTCGGGCGAGCTCGCCCACCTCCTCGACGAGCCGGGCGAGCTGCAAAAGGGGCGGGAAGTAGCCGGTCTTAAAGCTTTTAATCCAGGCGTCGACCTCGGCCTGCACCTCTTTGAGCGTCACCGCCGCCCCTCGATCTCGGAGAGCTCAAGCCCGTAGAGGGCGAGGAGCTTCACCGCGTGCTCCACGTCGGCAAGGTCCACCATCTCCGAGGGCGAATGCATGTAGCGATTCGGAATGCTCACCACCGCGGTCGGCACCCCCTCGCGGGAGAGCGCGATCGCGTCGGCGTTGGTCCGGGTGTGGCTCGACTCCACGCTGACCGTGTACGGAATCCCCTCCCGCTCGGCGATCCGACGCAACCGCCGCACCAGCTCGGGGTGCAGGTAGGGGCCCACCGAGAGGTCGGGGCCCTTGCCGAGCTCGGCCTGGCCGGCGGTCTTCTTCTCCACCCCCGGGGTGCGGGTGCAGTGGGTGACGTCCACCACGATGGCCTGCTTGGGCCGCAGGCGGAACGCCGCCGCCAA
This sequence comes from Thermaceae bacterium, assembly GCA_027053145.1. The sequence continues at coordinate 1,154 of JALUED010000007.1, forward strand.
AGCGCCCGCGCCCGAGACCTCCTCCTGGGTGCTGGCCACCGCGGTCACCTCCGCCTGAACGCCGGCGTCACGCAGGTGGCGGAGCGCCTCCAGGACAACGAAGGCGCCGATCCGGTTGTCGAGCGCCTTGGAGACGATGCGCCGCCCGTGCAGGTAGCGAAGCGGGGCCGAGAGCACGCCCACCGTGCCCACCTCGACGTAGCGAAGCGCCTCTTCCCGGGAGTCGGCGCCGAGGTCCACCCAAAGGTCCTCGACCCGGACCGCGCGCTTTTGGTCCTCTTCGCGGAGGAGGTGGGCGGCCTTCCGGCCCACCACCCCAATGACCTCGCCCTTCTTGCCGAGGAAGCGCACCCGCTGGCCGACCAGCACCTGGGGGTCCCAGCCGCCGAGGGGCTGGACGTAGACGAAGCCCTTTTCGTCCACGTCGGAGACGATCAGGCCGATCTCGTCGATGTGCCCGTCCAGAAGGAGCCGTCCGCCCTTGCCGGGGTTCAGCTGGGCGTAGACGTTGCCGCTTGTGTCCTCCCA
>JALUED010000008.1 GCA_027053145.1 Thermaceae bacterium
GCTTTCGCGCCGACGCCGACTTCATGCTCTGGCGGATCGCCTTCGATCCCGACCTTTTCCAGGCGATGCAGGCCGACCTGAACCGCACCCGCCTCGCCGGCTACCTCTCCCAGCCCTACAGCTTCCTCTCCCTGCAGAAGCGCTCGATCTACGTGGACCGCTACAACCCCGAGGGCAAGGGGGTTGAGCTTCGCCCAGGCGAGGGCAAATACCTCTTCGTCTACCCCTTCGTGAAAAAACGCGAGTGGTACAAGCTCTCCCCCCACACCCGGCAGGGGATGATGGACGAGCACATCTACCTCTCCGCCCCTTTCACCGGCGTGCGGCTCAACACCAGCTACTCCTACGGCCTCGACGACCAGGAGTTCGTGGTCGCCTTCGACGCCGACCACCCCCAGGAGTTCGTGGACCTGGTGCACCGGCTCCGCTACTCCGAGGCAAGCCTCTACACCCTGCGGGACACCCCGATGTTCACCTGCCGGAAGAAGGGGATCCGGGAGATCCTGGAGGAGCTCGCTTAAGGATGGCGGTTCCCGAGCGTCTCGCTCAAATCCTCAAGCTCCTCGAGGGGCTCCCCGAGCCCCTTAGAAGCCCCTTTTTGCTCGAATACGCCGAGCGCATGCCCGAAGCCGAGGGGCTTGCGCTCGAGGCGGTCGAGGAATGCCAGACCCCGTTCGCCCTCCGGGTCGAGCTCGACGAGGCGGGGCGGGTTCGCCTGGCCTTTAAGGCGCCGCCCTCCGCCCCCACCGTGCGGGCCTTCGGCGGCATCCTGGCCGAGGGGCTCGGGGGGCTCACCCCCGAGGAGGTGCTGGCCGTCCCCGACGACGTCTTCCGGGGCACCGCCCTCGAGGCGCTGCTCACCCCCCGGCGCCTTTCCGGCCTGGAGGCCGCCCTCCGGCGGATCAAAGCGCGGGTCCGGGAGCTTTGCGCCTAGCCGGTCTTGCGCTCAAGGCTCCGGCCCCTCCTTGATCGGCGCCCGCACGAGGTTGCCCCACTCGGTCCAGGAGCCGTCGTAGTTCTTCACCCAAGGGTAGCCGAGGAGGTGCTTGAGCACGAACCAGGTGTGGCTGCTGCGCTCGGCGATCCGGCAGTAGACGATTACCTCCTTGTCCGGGGTCACACCCTTTTCCTCGTAGAGGGCTCGGAGCTCCTCGGCGGGCTTGAAGGTGCCGTCCTCCCGCACCGCCTGGGCCCAAGGGATGTTGACCGCTCCGGGGATGTGCCCGCCCCGGAGCACGCCCTCCTGGGGGTATTCCGGCATGTGGGTGAGCTCGCCGGTGTATTCCCTGGGACTCCGCACGTCCACGAGCGCCCCCTTCCCCTCCCGGACCTTGACCAGGTGGGCGAGGACCTCGTCGCGGTAGGCCCGGAGGAGCTCGTTTCTGTAGCGGGGCCGGTAGCTGCGGGGCTCGACCCTGGGCACCTCCCGGGTCATCGGCCGGCCCTCGGCCTCCCACTTGGCCCGGCCACCGTCCATGAGCTTGAGCTTCTCGTGGCCGGAGTAGCTCAAAAACCAGAAGGCGTAGGCCGCCCACCAGTTCGCCTTGTCGCCGTAGAGGACCACGGTGGTGTCGTTGGCGATGCCGAGCCGCCCCATCAGCCGGGCGAAGGCCTCCTCGTTCACGAAGTCGCGCACCACCGGGTCCCAAAAGTCTTTTTGCCAGTCAACTTTTAGCGCACCGGGGATGTGCCCGGTGTCGTAGAGCAGGACGTCTTCGTCGACCTCGAGGATGCGGACGTCGGGATCCTCGAGGTGCGCCGCGACCCACTCGGTGCTCACCAGGGCTTCCGGGTTGGCGTAACCCATAATCCCGACCTCCTCGGTCGGGAAAATACCCCTGCGCAGGTTCCTGTCAAGAGGGCACGGGGCACATTTTTAGGCGACCGCGGCCTTTTCTTTCTTCGCCCGGCCGTAGGCCATGCGCAGCTTGAAGAGGGCGCGCTTGTGGAGCTTCCTCGCCTCCTCCTCGGAAAGGCCGAGTGCCCGGGCGGCCTCGGAAAGCTCCTTGCCTTCGCCCTCCACCAGGCGGGCGATCTCGGCCTCGTCCTCGGCGAGCGCGTCGAGGAAGGGGGCAAGCTCCACCCAGCCTGCCTTCTTTCCCTTGGCCCTGGTCTTCTTCCCCTTCTTCGCGCTTTTCGTGCGGGCGGGACGGGACTTCAGGTTGGGGTAGGCGTAGTCCTCGCAGTCGGGGTTCGAGCACTTCAGCACCCCGGCCTTCCCCTTCTTCACCATGATCCAGCCGCACTTGGGGCACGTCTCCTCGGTCGGGGGGTCGAAGACCACGAAGTCGCAAGAAGGCTCGCTGCAGCGCCAGTAGGTCCGGCCCTTGCGGCTTTTCTTGGCCACGATCTCGCCGACCCCGCATTTGGGGCAGGCGATGCCGGTGGAGGGGGCCTCGTCGCGGGTGTAGTCGCACTCGGGGTAGCGGCTGCAGGCGATGAAGGGGCCGTAGCGCCCCCACTTGCGCACGAGCTCCGCCCCGCACTTGGGGCAGGCCTCGCCAATGGGTTCGGCCTCGCGGCGCTCCTCCAGGGGCTCAGTGTAGGTGCATTCGGGGTAGCCGGTGCAGCCGAGGAAGGCGCCATAGCGCCCCACCTTGAGCTCAAGAGGCCGCCCACAGACCGGGCAGGTCTTCCGGGGGACCTTCTCGAACTCCTCCATGAAGGGCTCGAAGAAGACCCGCACCGCCTCCGGCCAGGGGCGCTGCCCCTCCTCGACCCGGTCGAGCTCTTCCTCCATCCGGGCGGTGAAGTCGTAGGCGAGGACGCGGGGGAAGTGTTCCTTCAAAAACCCCACCACCTCGCGCCCGAGCGGGGTGGGCTTGAGCGCCCGGCCCTCGCGTTCGACGTAAGCGCGTTTTTCCAGCGTTTCGATCGTGGGCGCGTAGGTCGAGGGCCGGCCGATACCGAGCTCCTCGAGGGTTTTCACCAGGGTGGCGTCGGTGTAGCGCGGCGGGGGCTGGGTGAACTTCTGCTCAAGCGCAAGGTCGAGGAGCCGCGCCGCCTCCCCTTCCCGAAGGGCGGGCAAGGACCGCTCCTCCTCGTCCCGGCCCCAGACCCGAAGGTAGCCGTCGAAGACGAGCTCGCTCCCGCTTGCCCGGAAGACGAGGCCCGCGGCCTCGAGGCGGGCCGAGGTGTGGCGGTAGCGGGCGGGCTTCATCTGGCTCGCCACGAAGCGGCGCCAGATGAGCTCGTAGAGCTTGGCTTCTTCGTCGGTGAGGTAAGGGCGGACCTTTTCCGGTGTGCGCTCAACGCTGGTGGGGCGGATCGCCTCGTGGGCGTCCTGGGCGCCCTTCTTGGCCCGGTAGGCGGTGGGCTTTTCGGGCAGGTAGGCCTCGCCGAAGGTTTGAGCGATGAAGGCCCGCGCCTCCTTCACCGCTTCCGGGGCGACCCGGGTCGAGTCGGTGCGCATGTAGGTGATGAGGCCCACGCGTTCGCCCTCGAGGTCCACGCCCTCGTAGAGCCGCTGGGCCACCCGCATCGTCCGCCCCGCGCCCCAGCCGAGCCGGCTGGAGGCCGCCTGCTGCAGGGTGCTGGTGGTGAAAGGGGGCGGGGCTTTTTTCTGGCGCTCTCGGGTTTCGACCGCGGCAACCCGGTAGACCCCCGCTTCCCGGGCCCGGGCCTCGACCGCCCGCGCTTCGGCCTCGGAGGTGAGGAGGAAGACCTCCTTCCCCTCCCGCTTTTCCCGCACCCGCCGGCCGTCCACCTCGTAGAGCTGGGCGGCGAAGCGGGCGCGCTCGGTGGCAAACTCGCCGGCGAGCTCCCAGTATTCCTGGGGTTTAAAGGCCTCGATCTCCTCCTCGCGCTCGACCACGAGCCTAAGCGCCACCGACTGCACCCGGCCGGCGGAGAGCGCCCGTTTCCTAAACTTCTCGGAGAGCAGGGGGGAGAGGTTATAGCCCACCAGCCGGTCGAGGACCCGTCGGGCCTGCTGGGCGTCGACCTTCTTGAGGTCGATCGCCCGGGGACGCCGGATCGCCTCCTTGATCGCCCGGGGGGTGATCTCGTGGAACTCGGCGCGGATGGGGGCGGTGGGCTCGAGCTCCAAGAGGCTCGCCACGTGGTAGCCGATCGCCTCCCCCTCGCGGTCGGGGTCGGTGGCGACCAGCACCCGGCTTGCCCTTTTCGCCGCCCGCTTCAGCTCCTCGACAACCTTCTTCTTGCCCTTTTTGATTTCGTATTCGGGGGCGAAATCGCGGTCCACGTCCACCCCGAGCCGCCGCTCGGGGAGGTCCATGACGTGGCCAAGGCTGGCTTTCACCTCGTAGCCCTTGCCCAGGATCCGCTCGAGGGTGCGCGCCTTGGCCGGCGATTCCACCACGATCAGGGTGCGCTCGGGCACGCCCTTTAGTATAGGGACTGCCCCAGGGCGCGCAAGAAAAAGCGGGCGCACAAAGCGCCCGCGCCTTTCGGGACCTTGCGTTAGGTTTCCACCGCCTCCCGCTCGGCAAGCCACTTCTCGGCGGTCATCGCCGCCCGGGTGCCCGCCCCCACGCTGGTGGCGAGCTGCTTGTAGATGGGGTCAGCGACGTCGCCGGCGGCGAAGATGCCCGGCACCGAGGTGTAAATCTCGTCGCGAACGGCGATGTAGCCGTCGGGCCTGAGCTCGACGACGCCCTTTAGGAACTCGGTGTTGGGCACCGAGCCGATGAAGACGAAGACGCCGTCAGTGGGGTAGACGTATTCCTCGCCGGTCTTCAGGTTCCTAACCCGAACCCCGCTCACCTGGTCCTCGCCCAGGATTTCGGTGACCACGTGGCTCCAAAGGAACTCGATCTTGGGGTTGGCAAACGCCCGTTGCTGGGCGACCTTGTTCGCCCTTAGCTCGTCGCGGCGGTGGATGATCGTCACCTTTTTGGCGAACTTGGTGAGGTAGATGCCTTCTTCCACCGCGGCGTCGCCGCCGCCGACCACCACCACCTCCTTGTCCCGGTAGAAAAAGCCGTCGCAGGTGGCGCAGGTGGAGACGCCCCGACCGTAGAACTTTTCTTCGCCGGGCACCCCGAGTTTTTTCGGGTTCGCCCCCGTGGCGATGATCACGCTTTTCGCTTTGTAGTTTTTCTCAAAGCCTTTGACCAAAAACCCGTCGTCTTGGACCTCGAGTCCAGTGACCTCGTCCATGACGATCTCGGCCCCAAACTTTTTGGCCTGCTCCGCCATCCGGTTGGCGAGCTCGGGGCCGCTGATGCCCTCGGGGAACCCCGGGTAGTTCTCGACCTCGTCGGTTTGGGCGATCTGCCCGCCTGGAAGCCCCTTTTCCACGATGACGGTCTTGAGGCCGCTGCGGCCGGCGTAGATCCCGGCGGTGAGCCCGGCGGGGCCGCCCCCTACGATGACCACGTCGTAGGTTTGCTCCTTTTCCCCCGTGCTGCCCAATGCTCCGATCTTGAACTCCATCGCCGCCTCCACGTCCTTATCCGAGTATAAAAGTCGGGATTTCGAATCAGGCCGAGGCCCGGGCCGCGGCCCTTCGGCTGGTGACCCCAGGGGGATTCGAACCCCCGTCTCCGCCGTGAGAGGGCGGTATCCTAGGCCACTAGACGATGGGGCCGAATACGCGACCCGGGCCTCGTTTGGTGACCCCTAGGGGACTCGAACCCCTGCCGCCGGCTTGAAAGGCCGGTGACCTAACCACTAGTCGAAGGGGCCACGCTGGCTGGGGCGCGTGGATTCGAACCACGACCGGCGGATCCAGAGTCCGCTGTCCTGCCATTAGACGACGCCCCAAAGCCACCCCAGCACTTTACCCGGCAAAACGCCGGGCAAACCCTATGCTAGCGAAACGAGCGGGCTTTGGCAAGCTTTGGGTGCGGCGAAGGCTGGAGGTCGCGGCTTCGAGGGCTCAAACCGCGCCAAAAAAGTTTTTAGCCTCCCCAGGCTTAAAGCGGCAGGGATTAGGGGCGTTGACAAATCCAAGACCGCCTGCTACCCTAGCGGTTGCTGCGGGCAGCGCCCGCGCGCACCTTGAAAAGCGGGGAAGCAGGCCAAACTTACGGCACCTACGTCCCATAGGGGGCGCCTTGCCACGGAGAGTTTGATCCTGGCTCAGGGTGAACGCTGGCAGCGTGCCTAAGACATGCAAGTCGAGCGGGGGCCGGTTGGAACTTTGGTTTCGGCCGGCTCCAGCGGCGGACGGGTGAGTAACGCGTGGGTGACCTACCCGGAAGTGGGGGACAACCCGGGGAAACCCGGGCTAATCCCCCATGTGGACCTGTCCTTTGGGGCATGTCTAAAGCCTTCGGGCGCTTCCGGATGGGCCCGCGTCCCATCAGCTTGTTGGTGAGGTAACGGCTCACCAAGGCGACGACGGGTAGCCGGTCTGAGAGGATGGCCGGCCACAGGGGCACTGAGACACGGGCCCCACTCCTACGGGAGGCAGCAGTTAGGAATCTTCCGCAATGGGCGCAAGCCTGACGGAGCGACGCTGC
>JALUED010000009.1 GCA_027053145.1 Thermaceae bacterium
TCCAGATGCTCTCGGCCCACAACCTGCTCTCCCCGGCCTCGGGCGAGCCCATCGCCAAGCCGAGCCGGGACATCATCCTCGGGCTTTACTACATCACCCAGGTCCGCCGCGAGAAAAAGGGTGCGGGGAGGAAGTTCGATAGCCCCGAGGAAGCCCTAAAGGCCCTGGAGGCGGGCGAGATCGCCCTGAACGCCCCGATCGAGGTGGCCGGGAAGGCCACCACCGCCGGCCAGCTGAAGTACGTCTTTGCCGACATTGACGAAGCTCTGCTCGCGGTTGAGCAAAGGATCATTGACCTCCAGGACCAGGTCACCCTGCGGATTGACGGGAAGCTTCGGGGCACGACGCCGGGCCGGGCCCTCTTCCTCCGCACCGTCAAGGAAGCGATCGAGGAGGCGGGGGCCGAGCTCCCCGAGGACCTCGTGGATTGGGATCGGCCGCAGGAGAAGAACTCGCTCAAAGACCTCGTCTACCGCGCCTACCTCGCCCTCGGCATCGAAAAGACCGCGAAGCTCCTCGACACCCTGATGCGGGCCGGCTTCTACTACTCCACCGTCTCCGGGATCACCATCGGCATCGACGACGTGATCATTCCTGAGGAAAAGGAGCGCTACCTGAAGGAAGCCGACGCCGCGGTGGACAAGATCGAGGACGCTTATCGTCGGGGCTTTTTGACGCCGGAGGAGCGCAAGCGCCAGATCGTCGCGGTTTGGACCGAGACGGTGGACAAGATTACCGCCGCGGTCTTTAAGAACTTCGAGGAGAACTACCCCTTCAACCCCCTCTACGTCATGGCCCAGTCGGGCGCCCGAGGCAACCCCACCCAGATCCGCCAGCTCGCGGGAATGCGCGGGCTCATGGCCAAGCCCTCGGGCGAGGTGATCGAGGTGCCGGTGCGGGCGAACTTCCGCGAGGGCCTCACCGTGCTGGAGTACTTCATCTCCACCCACGGGGCCCGGAAGGGCGGTGCCGACACCGCGCTCCGTACCGCGGACTCCGGCTACCTCACCCGGAAGCTCGTGGACGTGGCCCACGAGATCATCGTCCGCGAGGCCGACTGCGGGACCACCGATTACATCGAGGTGCCGCTCTTCACCAAGGACGAGGTGACCGGCGAGAAGAAGCTCCGCCCCACCTCCGACATCGAGCAGGGGCTCTACGGCCGCACCGTGGCCCGGCCCTTTGCCGCCGGCGGGCGGAGCTTTGAGGAAGGCTACCTCCTTCAGCTCGACGACGTGCGGGCGATCATCGCCGCGGCGAAGAAGGGCGAGCTCGAGGCCGTCCCGGTCTATTCGCCGCTCACCTGCCGCACCCACTACGGGGTCTGCCAGAAGTGCTACGGCATGGATCTTTCGATGGTCCGGCCGGTCTCGATCGGGGAGGCGGTGGGCGTGGTCGCCGCCGAGTCCATCGGCGAGCCGGGCACCCAGCTCACCATGCGCACCTTCCACACCGGCGGCGTCGCCGGCGTGGACATCACCCTGGGTCTCCCCCGGGTGATCGAGCTCTTCGAGGCCCGTAAGCCCAAGCAGAAGGCGGTGATCAGCGAGATTGACGGCACCGTTCAGATCCTCGAGGAAGAGGACAAGGTCGTCATCGTGGTTGAGGGCGACGGGTTCCGGAAGGAGTACAAGGTGGATAAGAACGCCCGCCTCGCCGTGCGCGAGGGGCAGTTCGTCGAGGCCGGCACGCCCCTCACCCGCGGCGCCGTCGACCCCCACCAGCTCCTCGACGCCAAGGGCCCCGAGGCGGTGCAGCGCTACCTGGTGGACGAGATCCAGCGGGTTTACCGGGCCCAGGGGGTGAAGCTCCACGACAAGCACATCGAGATCGTGGTCCGGCAGATGCTCAAGTACGTGGAGATCACTGACCCCGGCGATTCGCGCTACCTCGAGGGCCAGGTGATTGAGCGCTGGGACGTCGAGGCCACCAACGAGCGCCTGATGGCCGAGGGCAAGCGGCCGGCCGCCTGGAAGCCGGTGCTCATGGGGGTGACGAAGAGCGCCCTCTCGACCCGTTCCTGGCTCAGCGCCGCCAGCTTCCAGCACACCACCCACGTCCTCACCGAAGCTAGCATCCAGGGGCGGGTGGACGAGCTGATCGGCCTCAAGGAAAACGTCATCCTGGGCAAGCTCATCCCCGCCGGCACCGGCAACGACTACGTGCGCCACACCCAGGTGGTGGACAGGAAGACGCTCGAGAAGATCAAGGCCGCACGCCGCGAGGCCGAGGCCGCGATCGAGGCGCCGGCGGCGGGCAAGGAGGAGCGCCCCGGGCTCTAGACCCAGGGGGGCGGGCCAAAAGGCCCGCCCTTTTTGCCATGGAGCCGCGCCCCGAGCTCTACCAGGCCTTCCGCGAGGTTGGCGAGGACCTCTTCGCCCAGGGGTTGATCTCGGCGACCGCCGGGAACTTTTCGGCGCGGGACGGGGAAGGGTTTTGGATTACGAAAAGCGGGGTGCGGAAAAACCGCCTAGCCCCCGGGGACCTGCTCTACGTGGGCCTAGAGCCCGACCCCGAGCGGGACCGGGGCGCCTCGGTGGAGCTCGTCGTCCACCGGGAGGTCTACCGCGCCACCGACGCCCGGGCGATCGTCCACGCCCATCCCCGGGCCGCGGTGGCGCTCTCGCTGGGCCTAGAGGCGATCCGACCGGTGGACCTCGAGGGGCAGCTCGTGCTTGGCGAGGTGCCTGTCATCGACCCCGCCACCAAGAGCGCCACGCGGGAAGCAGCCCAGGCGGTGGCCAAGGGGCTTGCCCGCTACCCGGTGGTCTTGCTCCGGGGCCACGGGGCCTTTGCCCGGGGGCGGGACCTTTTCGAGGCCTACGCCCGGCTCACCGTGCTTGAGGAATCGGCCCAGGTGCTGCTTTTTGCTAAGCTGGGGGGGACCCGATGAAGGTCGCGTTGATCGAAGGGGAGCGGGAAGCGCTCCGGCGCCTTGCCGAGCGCCAGCCCCACCCCTACCGGCTCCTCGTGGGCGAGGGGCGGGCCCTGCTCGTCCTCGAGGGGGTCGAGGAGGCCACGCTTCGCGCGCTCGCCGGGCATGGCCCCAAGGTCTTCGTCCTGGAGGAGGAGGGATGCGGGAAGAAATCCAGCTCGTCCCCGTAGGCGAGGCCGAGCTCTACGTTGAGGACGTGGGGCCCCTGGACGCTCCGGTTCTGGTCACGGTCCACGGCGGTCCGGGGGGTTCCTCCCACGCGTTTCGCGCGTTCCTCGGGGAAGAGCTCTCCGACTACCGGGTGCTTTACGTGGACCAACGGGGCGGGGGGCGGAGCCCCCGGCTCCCTGAGGATCCCAGGCTTTTCACCGTGGACGCGCTGGTGGAGGACCTCGAGGCCCTCCGCCACGCCTTTGGAATCGAGCGCTGGACCCTGCTTGCCCAAGGCTTTGGGGCGGTGGTGGCGTTGGAGTACGCCCGCCGCTTCCCGGCGGCGGTGGATGGGGTCGTGGTGGTGGGGCCTTGGGTGCATTTTCCCTGGCTTTTAAAGCGGTTTTGGCGGAGCGTGACCGACGCGCCCTTCCCCGAGGACCCGGAGGAGGCGGCCGAAGAGCTCTTTGCGCTTGTGCCGGTGGAGGAGGTTTTTCGGCGCCTGGCCTTTCCCACCGCGCACGGCCGCATGCACTACGAATGGGTGCAGGACGGCGGCCTGCTCGTGCCCGAGGACGCGGTGCTCCGGATGTTCGCCATGAATGGGCTTTGGCGCTTTGACTACACCCCCTACCTGCTCGAGCTCCCCCACCGTCCCTACGTCCTGGTCGGCGACGCCGACGGCACCAGCTACCCCGAGCAGGCGGAGGCGGTGGTTGACCTTGCGGGGGGCGAGCTCTACGTGCTCAAAGGCGCCGGCCACCACCCTTGGGTGGACGACCCCGAGGGCTTTGTCGAGGTCCTCTATCGGGCTCTGGATTCGATCCACGCCCTGGCCGAAGGCTCATAACCTGCGCGTAGAATCGGGGCATGGAGCCTGCGAACCTAAACCTCTTCGCCGCCTTCCTCGGGGGCATGGCCTCGTTCTTGCTTCCCTGCGTGTTGCCCCTTGTGCCCACCTACCTGCTCTACCTCTCCGGTGAGCGGGGGCGCCCCTTTGTGAACGCGGTCTTCTTCGTACTTGGCTTCTCGGTGGTCTTCGTACTCCTCTTTGGGCTCCCCACCACCCTCCTCGGCAACTGGCTCTATAGCTACAAGGAAACCCTCGCCCGCGTCGGCGGGGTGCTCTTCATCCTGTTTGGCCTTTACATGCTTGGGGTGCGGATCCCCGTGCCTTTTCTCTCCGCGGGGGGCGGGGCGGTGGCCGGGTATCAAGGGGACCCCTCCAGGCCCCTTGGCGCCTTCTTGATGGGCGTGGTGCTTGCCCTCGGCTGGACCCCCTGCATCGGTCCGGTGCTTACCTTGATCCTTGCGCTCGTCTTCAACCAGGGCGGGCTTCTCGGCCTTATCTACGTGGTCGCCTACACCTTAGGGCTTGCCGTGCCCTTCCTCTTGGTGGCTCTTTTTACCGATCGGGCGGTGGCCTTCATTCGGCGGAACGCCCGGATCGCTCAGTACGTCGAGTACGCCTCGGGGGCTTTTTTGGTGCTCGTTGGGATCGCGATGGTCACCGGTTACTGGGCCCAGGTGAGCCACTACCTTGCCCGCTTTGGGGTCTGATGGCGGCGCTCGTCGAGCTTAAGGGGGTTTGGAAGCGCTACGCCCGCGACTGGGTTTTAAAGGACGTGAGCCTCTCGGTGGAGGCGGGCGAGGCGGTGGCGCTCCTTGGGCCCAATGGGGTGGGGAAGACGACGCTCCTCCGGGTCGCCGCCGGCCTCACCCGGCCGCAGCGGGGCGAGGTTCGGCTTTTGGGCAAGCCCGCTGCTCGGATCGAGGCGGAGCGCGCCGAGCTGCTTTTTCTCGCCAACCCCCCCGCCTTCTACCGCCACCTGACCGGCGAGGAGAACCTAAGAAGCTGGCTTATGCTCCTCGGCCGCCCGGCTGCTCCCGAGGTTGTGGCCAAGGCCCTTGATCAGGTCGGGCTTCCGCGGGGGCGACCGGTCCTCGCCTACTCCAGCGGGATGAAAAAACGCCTGGCCCTGGCTCGGGTGTTCCTTGCCCGGCCCCGGCTCCTCTTCCTCGACGAGCCCGAGACCGCCCTCGACGAGGAGGGTCGGGCGCTCCTTGCTCGGGTGATCGCCGAGGTGCGGGGCTCGGGGGGCGGGGTGCTCCTCGCCACCCACGACCGGGCCTTCGCCCGCGGCGTCGCCGACCGGGAGGTGGTGCTTTCGTGAGGCGGATTTTCGCGCTTGCGGCGCGCGACCTGAGGCTTGAGCTGAGGGGCCGAGCCGGGCTTTTTTCGGCGCTTTTCTTCCTCGGGGTGGTGCTCTTGATCCTGGGCTTTGCCCTCGGCCCCGAGGAAGCCGACCTCCGCCGCGCTGCCCCGGGCGTGCTCTGGGTGGCGCTAGCGTTTGCCGGCAGCCTGCTCGCCGGCCGCGCCTGGGCGGTGGAAGTGGAGAACGACACCCTCGACGACCTCCTGCTCCTGCCCGGAAGCCGCGAGTGGATCTACTGGGGCAAGTTCCTTTTCCTCTGGATCCTGCTGCTCGGGGTGAGCGTCCTTTTGCTCCTCTTGGTGGCGGGGATGTTTTACCTGCCGCTCGCCCGGGCGCCCGCGCTCCTTTTCACCTTAGTGCTCGGGGCCACCGGCTACGCCGCCGTGGCCACCTTCTACGCGGGGCTCGTGGTGCGGCTTCCTACGGCTCAGCTTGTGCTCCCGATCCTGGTGTTCTCGGTGGTGGTGCCGGTGATTCTGGCGGCGGTGCGGGCGACGATAGGGCTTGCCGAGGGCGCACCGCTTGCGGAGGTTGCCGCCTGGTGGAAGCTGTTGTTCGTTTTTGACGTCGTTTACCTTACCGCCTCGAGCCTGCTTTTTCCCTTCGTCATCGAAGGCTAGCGGAAGCGAAGCGCGGTCTGGTGCTTGAGGACCGCGGCTTTGAGGGCCTTTAAGTCGTTGGCCAGGAAGATCTCGAAGGCGTCGGCACGGCCGATCCGGTGCATCGCCACCATCAGGCCGTGGGCGAAGGGGGCGAACTTGGGGTTTGGGGTAAAGACCCCGGCCGCCGCCCACTCGGCGTTGAAAAGCCTCCGGGCCTCAAGCCCTGGGTACTCCTTTTCCCGGTAGCGGCCGTCGGCCGAGAGCTCGGTGAGGAGGCTCGGGAAGAGCAGGCTGAAGATGTGGTCGGGCTCGGGCGCCGCGGCGTGGGGATCGTCGTAGTCGATCTTGATGCGCCGGATTGGGATCACCAGGTAGCGGATCTCGACCCCGGCCTTGGGGTTTTGGACCCGGTAAGGGTAAGCGAGGACCTCGTTCGGCTCCGGGGGGACCTCACGGTAGCCGGGGGGGCGCTCGTAGACCATGCCGGCCTCGTCCAAAAGCCCTTGGAAAAGGGTCCAG
>JALUED010000010.1 GCA_027053145.1 Thermaceae bacterium
GGCGGTGGCTTCGGGGAGGGGTTCGGGGGGCAGAAGGCCCAGCGCGTAGGTTCTAAGCCCAAGCTCGGTGGGCACCCGCCCGGCCGAAGCGTGGGGTTTTTCCACGAGGCCGAGGGCCTCGAGGTCGGCAAGCTCGTAACGTACGGTGGCGGGGCTGACCCCGAGGTCGCCGGCCAGAACCGCCGAGGGAATCGGCCGGTTGGTTTCGATGAAGCGTTCGACGAGCCGGGCAAGGAGCCGCTTTTGGCGCTCGGTCACGCCTTCATTCTACGTCCCCACCACGTGCTCGTCCGAGCGGCATGCAACCAGCGGTCACTTGTTCAAGATAAGCGGGACGCTATGCACAAAAATCCACGTTTACTTGCGATTTGTTTCCTGGTTTTTGTTCATTCGTCAAGCTGGGGCTTGACAGTAAGATTATGCAAACCCTACCCTTGGGGGCGTATGGAGGTGAGGGAGTTGGCGAAACGACTGCCTTGGGCGGCCCTGGTCCTCCTCGGCCCGGCGCTCGCCGAGGGCGCGGTGGACACCGGGGTCACCGCCTGGATGTTGGTCTCCACCGCGCTCGTGTTGCTCATGACCCCCGCGCTCGCCTTCTTCTACGGCGGGCTGGTGGGGCAGAAGAACGTGCTCAACACCATGGCGATGAGCTTCGCGGTGATGGCCATGGGCGGGGTGGCTTGGGCCCTTCTCGGCTACAGCTTGGCCTACGCCGACGGCAACGCGTTCGTCGGCGGGCTCGGCTACGCCCTCCTCAAGGGCTTCCTAAAAGACGGAAAGATGGTCATCAACGACGGCATGCCGGCCTTGCTCGACGTTGCTTTCCAGGGCACCTTCGCCATCATCACCGCGGCGCTCATCTCGGGTTCGCTGGTGGGCCGGATGCGGTTTTCCGCGTGGCTCATCTTCAGCACCCTTTGGATCCTCTTCGTCTATGCGCCGCTCGCCCACTGGGTTTGGGGCGACGGGTTGCTCTCGGGTGCGCTCGACTTCGCCGGCGGCACCGTGGTCCACATCAACGCGGCCGTGGCCGGTTTGGTGGGGGCCATCCTTCTAGGCCCCCGACGGGAGTTTGGCCGGGTCGCTTTCCTGCCCCACAACATTCCCTTCGTGCTCCTTGGGGCTGGCCTGCTCTGGTTCGGCTGGTTCGGCTTCAACGGCGGCAGCGCCTATGGGGCGAACGAGGCCGCTGCGCTCGCGTTCACGAACACCTTCCTGGCCCCGGCGATGACCGCGCTCGTCTGGATCGTGCTCGACTACCTCACAAGCGGCAAGGCCACCGCGGTGGGCATCGCCACCGCGATTGTGGTGGGGCTTGTCGCCATCACCCCGGCGGCCGGCTATGTCGGGCCCTTGGGGGCCCTTTGGATCGGGGCCTTGGCTGCGTTCCCAAGCTTTTACTTCATCCGCATCCGGCCGCGGCTTGGCCTCGACGACTCGCTCGACGTCTTCGGGGCCCACGGGCTCGGCGGCATCACCGGCGCGATCCTCACCGGTGTCTTTGCTTCCGCGGCTTGGGGCGGCACCGCCGGGGGCCTGGAGGGCAACTGGGCCCAGGTCTTCACGCAGATCAAGGCGGTGATCTACGCCGTCGTCTACAGCGCCGTCGGCACCGCGGTGCTCCTTTACCTTACCCGGGTGTTCGTGCCCCTTCGGGTGAGCGAGAAGGACGAGCTCGTGGGGCTTGACGCCGTCCTCCACGGCGAGGAGGCCTACCCGGTCACCGAGGGGGCGATCCTGGTGGCCGAGGAAGGGGGGAAGCGGTGAAGCTGATCGTCGCCATCGTACGGCCGGAGAAGCTCAACGACGTGCTCGAGGCCCTCTTCAAGGCCGAGGTTCGCGGCCTCACCATCAGCAAGGTCATGGGCCACGGCGGGGGCACCGAGCGGGTCGAGACCTACCGCGGCACCACGGTGAAGATGGGGCTTTACGAGAAGGTCAAGCTCGAGATCGGGGTCTCCGACTCGTTTGTGGAGCCCACCATTAAGGCGATCCTCTCCGCCGCCCGCACCGGCGAGGTCGGCGACGGCAAGATCTTCGTCCTGCCGGTGGAGAAGGTGATTCGCATCCGCACCGGCGAGGAGGACGAGGCCGCGGTGACCCCGGTCTCGCCGGAGGAGCACTAGCCGCCGCGTAGGGATCGGGCCGGGCATTGCCCGGCCCGATTCTTATCGCATAAATATTGATTTCCTGCGGGCTGGGTGGGATAATCGCTAGCGGAAAGGGGGTATGGAACCATGAAGAAAGGGCTGCTTGCGCTGGCCGCGCTCCTTGCGCTCGGCTTTGCCGGCGCCACGCGCTGGGACATGCACGTTGCTTGGCCGCCGGCCAACTTCCACACCAAGGGGGTCGTGCGCTTTGCCGACCTGGTCAAGGCCAAGTCCGGCGGCAAGCTGGAGATCGTCGTGCACCCCGGCGGCGCGCTTGGCTTTAAGGGTGCCGAGATCCTGCGGGTGGTGCGCGACGGCACCCTGCCCATCGCCGAGGTGCTGATGGGCAACGTCCAGGGCGATGAGCCGATCTTCGGGCTCACCTCGCTCCCGCTCCTCGCCCAGAGCTACGACGACGCCTGGCGGCTCTACCAGATCGCAAAACCCTACTACGAAAAGGCCCTTGCGCGGAACAACGCAAAGCTCCTCTACGCCGCGCCCTGGCCGCCCTCGGGGCTTTACGCGAAGAAGCTTCTAAAGAGCACTGCCGACCTGAAGGGCCTTAAGGTCCGCACCTACGACGCGAACTCCGCCGAGTTCGTCCGCCTCCTCGGCGCCGAGGGCATCGCCATCCCCTTCTCTGAGCTCTACACCGCGCTCTCGACGGGGCTTGTCAACGCGGTGCTCACCTCCACCGTCACCGGCGTGGACGCCAAGCTCTGGGAGGTGACCGACTACTTCCACCGCATCAACTACGCCTACCCCCTGAACATGGTTATCGTGAACAAGGCCATGTTCGAGCGCCTGCCCAAGGACGTGCAGGAGGCGGTTCTTGCGGCGGCCAAGCAGGTTGAGGAAGAGCAGTGGAAGAACTCGAGGAAGGCCGACCTTGCTTCCGAGCTTGCGCTGAAAAACCACGGCATGACCGTGGTCAAAAACATCAGCCCCGAGCTTAAAAAGGCGATGAAGGCCGCGGCCAAGAAGCTCTGGGACAAGTGGCTCGCCCTTGCCGGCGAGGAGGGTAAGGCGATCTTCAAGGAATACTTCGGCGAATGAAATCCCTCGTCCGCTTTGCGGAGGCCCTGGTGACCCTGGCCGGCTGGGTCGCCGGGGCCTTTCTCATCGTCACCACCGCGCTCATCTTCACCGAGATCACGCTCCGGCTTTTCGCCGGCCGCTCCACCTTGGTGGCCCAGGAGTACTCGGGCTACCTCCTCGCGGCGATGATCTACGGCGCCGCCGGCTACACCCTTTTAAAGGGGGAGCACATCCGGGTGGGGCTCGTCTACGAGCGGCTTTCGCCCAAAGGCCAACTCTGGCTGGATCGGATTGCGCTAGCCCTGGGGCTCTTTTTCGCCACCCTTTTGGTGCTCGCTTTCTACGGCCTCTTTGCCGATTCCCTCCACTACCACACGAGGAGCTTCACCCCGGCCCGCACCCCCATGGTCTACCCCCACGGGGCCGCCTTGGTCGGTGCGGGGACGCTTTGGCTTGCCTTCTTCGCCCTTTTGCTCAAGTCCTTCCTTGACCCAAGGCCCCTTGGGGCTTCCTCGGAGTAAGCCATGTCCGCGGACGTGCTCACCGCCTCGGCCTTCATTCTCGGCGTGCTCTTTTTGTTGCTCGGGCTTTCGGTTTGGGTCGCGATCGCGCTGTTTTTGACCGCGCTCTTCGCCCTCCACTTCTTCGCAAGCCCCCCGGCCATTAAGGTGCTTTCCAACATCGCCTGGAACGCCGCAGACTCCTGGGCCTTGGTGGCGCTCCCGCTTTTCATCTACATGGGGGAGCTCCTGCTCCGCACGCGCCTTTCCGAGAAGATGTTCGACGGCCTGGCCCCCTGGCTTGGCCGGCTCCCGGGCGGGCTCCTCCACGTGAACGTCGCCGCGAGCACGCTCTTTGCCGCGATCTCCGGTTCCTCGGCGGCGACCGCCGCCACCATCGGCAAGATCACGATCCCCGAGCTTTTGAAGCGCGGCTACGACGAGCGGCTCGTCGTGGGCTCGCTGGCCGGCGCGGGGACGCTTGGGTTCCTCATCCCCCCGTCCCTGGTGATGATCATCTACGGCGTGCTTGCGGATGTCTCCATTGGCCGGCTCTTCATCGCGGGGATCGTGCCCGGGCTTTTGCTCGCGGGCGGCTTTATGGGCTACCTGGCCCTCGTCGGCCTGCTCCGTCCGGACCTTGCGCCCCCGGCCGAAGAGCGCTTTACCTGGCGGCAAAGGCTTCGGGGCCTTTGGGACCTTCTGCCCGTCACCCTGCTCATCCTGGCGGTGCTCGGGAGCATCTACCGGGGCCTTGCCACCCCCACCGAGTCGGCGGCGATCGGGGTGGTGGGGGCGCTTTTGCTCGCCCTCCTCTACCGCACCCTGGACTGGAGGAGCTTCCTCCAGGCCACCCTGGGGGCGGTGCGCACCACCAGCATGATCGGCCTGATCGTGGCCGGCGCCAGCGTGCTCACCACCGCAATGGGGTACGTGGGGATTCCTCGAGCGGTGGCCGAGTGGATCGCAAGCCTCGGCCTTTCCCCCTACGCCCTTATTTTCGTGCTTGCGGTTTTCTACATCATCCTGGGCTTTTTTCTGGACGGCATCTCGATGATCGTGGTGACGTTGCCCATCGTCCTCCCCCTGATCAAAGCGGCGGGGTTTAGCCCCCTTTGGTTCGGCATCTTCCTGGTGCTGATGGTGGAGGCCGCCCAGATCACGCCGCCGGTGGGCTTCAACCTTTTCGTCATCCAGGGGATCAGCGGGCGAAGCATCGGTTTCGTGGCCCGGGCCGCGTTGCCTTTCTTCCTGATCCTCATGGGCCTTGCGGCGTTCATCACGCTATTTCCCCAGGTGGTGCTTTTCCTGCCCCAGCGCATGATGGGTGGTTGATAAAGTCGCGCTCAAGTTTTAGAATAAAAGCAACCGAAAGGGGGGAAGGGAATGAGCGCGACCGGGCTTGAGGTCTTCGACACCACCCTGCACAAGACCCACGCCTGGCTCAAGGCGATCATGAAGGAGCTCGGCACCGACGACCGCCACAAGGCCTACCTGGCGCTCCGCGCGGTGCTCCACGCCCTCCGGGACCGGCTCACGGTGGAGGAGGTCGCCCAGCTCGGCGCCCAGCTTCCCATGCTGATCCGGGGCTTTTACTACGAGGGCTGGGACCCCGCCGGCAAGCCGGTCAAGGAACGCCATAAGGAGGACTTCCTGCGCCACATCTACCAGGCCTTCAAGACCACCCGCCGGGGCGAGCCCGACGTGGATCCTGAGGCGGTGGCCCGGGCGGTCTTTAGGGTGCTTGCCCGGAAGGTTTCCGAGGGCGAGATCGACGACATCCTGCACATCCTCCCTAAGGAGATCCGCGAGCTTTGGCCCGAAGAAGTCCGTGCCTGACGTAAAAACCTGGTTTGACAGGGTAGGGGCCCCCGCGTATAATCGCCGGGGGCCTTCGGGCCGTTAGCTCAGTTGGTAGAGCAGCCGACTTTTAATCGGCTGGTCGGGGGTTCGATTCCCTCACGGCCCACCACCCCGCGGCCCCATCGTCTAGCGGTCAGGACACCGCCCTCTCAAGGCGGAGGCGGGGGTTCAATTCCCCCTGGGGTCACCAGGCGGCCGGGCGCAAGCCCGGCCTTTGGCTTTGGTACCATGGGGGCGGTGGAACGCCTCGAGGCCCGACTTGCCGCGAGTGGCGGCCGCCTTGCCGAGGTCTGCCGGCGCTACCGGGTGCGGCGTCTTATGGTTTTTGGCTCCCGGCTCGCGGGAACCGCCGAAGCCGGGAGCGACCTTGACCTCTTGGTCGAGTTCGAGCCCGGAGCTACGCCTGGGCTCGCGTTTGTGCGCCTTGCCGATGAGCTCTCCGCGCTCTTTGGCTACCCCGTGGACCTCCACACTCCGGCCAGTCTGAGCCGCTACTTCCGCGACGAAGTGCTGGCCCAGGCCAAGGTGCTTTATGAAGCCGTCCCGGCTTAGCGACCGCGTGCGACTTTTGCACATGCGGGACGCGGCCAGGAGGGCGCTGGAACTGTCAGCGGGTAAGCGCCTTTATGAACTTTCTCCCGATCACGAGACCGCGCTGGCCTTGGTGCGGCTTTTGGAGATCCTAGGCGAGGCGGCTCGGGGTGTTTCGGAAGAACTTCGGACTCGCTTCCCTGAAGTCCCCTGGCGCGAGGTGGCCGCGACCCGAAACCGGTTGATCCACGAGTACTTCGAGGTGGACATGGCCATCGTGGCCGCGATCGTGGAAAAGGACCTGCCGGCCTTGCTCGC
>JALUED010000011.1 GCA_027053145.1 Thermaceae bacterium
CCCCCAGCTCAATCCCAAGTACACCTTCGAGAACTTCGTCGTGGGGCCCAACAACCAAATGGCCCACGCCGCCGCGCTGGCGGTCGCCGAGTCGCCCGGACGGGCTTACAACCCTTTATTCATCTACGGCGGCGTGGGGCTCGGCAAAACCCACCTGATGCAGGCGGTGGGGCACTACGTGATGCGCACCAACCCGCGGGCGAAGATCGCCTACATCTCCACCGAGACCTTCACCAACGATCTGATCAACGCGATCCGCGAGGACCGAATGAGCGCCTTCCGGGAGCGGTACCGATCGGTGGACCTCCTCCTTGTGGACGACATCCAGTTCATCGCGGGCAAGGAACGCACCCAGGAGGAGTTCTTTCACACCTTCAACACCCTCTACGAAAACCACAAACAGATCATCCTTTCCTCGGACCGCCCGCCGCGGGAGATCAAGACCCTGGAAGAAAGGCTCAAAAGCCGCTTCGAGTGGGGCCTGATCACCGACATCCAGCCCCCCGACCTGGAAACCCGGATCGCCATCCTAAAAATGAACGCCGAATTCCGGGGCGTGGAGATCCCGGAGGACGTCCTCGAGTTCATCGCCCAGCGCATCACCTCGAACATCCGCGAGCTCGAGGGCGCGCTGGTGCGGCTCATCGCCTACGCATCCCTAAACGGCGTTCCGATCACCAAAGCGGTGGCGATGCGGGCCCTTTCCCACGTCTTCACCCAGGAGCAGAAGGAGCCCACCATGGACGAGATCCTCACCGCCGTGGCCCGCCGCTTTGGCGTGCGGCCGGAAGAGCTCAAGGCCAAGGGGCGGGCCAAAGAGGTGGTGGTGCCGCGCCAGGTGGCGATGTACCTGATCCGCGAACGCCTTGGGGCCTCGCTCCCCGAGATCGGCCAGTTCTTTGGGGGGCGCGACCACACGACCGTCCTCTACGCCGTGCAGAAGATCCAAAAGGCCCTGGCCAAGGACCCCTCGCTCAGAAACCTCGTCGAGGAACTCAAGGAGGAGCTGGGCTAAGCTGTGGAAAAGGCTGTGGAAACCCCTGGGGAAAAGGGTGTGGATGCGATGGGGATAAGTACGATGCGTATCGCAAATGTGGAAAAGCCCGCCGGTTTTCCACAAGTTATCCACAGCCCCGGCCGGGTTTATCCACAAGGCTATCCCCAGGGGAAAACGCCTTGGGGATCGGCTAAGTCGGGCTTATCCCCACAATCCCCAGCCCCTACGGCGCCTACGACGGAATTGAAACCCTTCTTCCGGGCAAGCAGTAGCCTTCCAAGGGGGTAAAGCATGCGCATAGGAGTGGCGAAACGTTCGCTTGCCGAGGCCGCGGGGATCCTCGAGCGGATTGCCCCCAGCAAACCGAGCCAGCCGGTTTTGGCCCAGATCTACCTCGAGGCCCTCGAGGACACCCTGCGCCTCCGCGCCACCAACGGTGAGGTGGACCTTGAACTTTTGGTTCCCGCCGAGGTCGAGGGCTCGGGTGCGGCCCTTGTGCCCGCAAGCCTTTTCGGGCAGCTCGTTCGGGCCCTTCCCTCGGAGTACGCCGAACTCCGGTTGACCCCCGAGGGGTTGGAGCTCGAGGGCGGCTCCTTCTCCACCCGGATCGCGGTGGCCGACCCGGAAGCTTTTCCGCCCTTCCCCGAGGTTTCCGGTCCCGAGGGGGAGGTGGCGGCTTCGGCGCTAACCAAGGCGCTTGCCCGCGTTCGCTATGCCGCTGCCCAGGAGGAGTACCGCGCCATCTTCCGGGGCATCCAGCTGGAGCTGGACGAGGAGAAGCTTCGGGCGGTGGCCACCGACGGCTTTCGGCTTGCCCTCTTCGACGCGCCGGGCGGCACCGGCGTATCCACGAAGTTCGTGCTCCCTGCCCGCAGCGCCGACGAGCTCGTACGGCTCGTAAAAGACGCGGACCTCCCCCTGCGGCTCGCCGTGGGTGGGGGAAGGCTCAGGGTCGAGGGGGAGCGTTTCCGCGCCGCGGTGGCCCTGATGGAAGGTACCTTCCCCGACTACCAACGGGTCATTCCCGGCCAGTTCGTCTTGGAAGCCACCCTGGACGCCGAGGCCTTTCGCCAAGCGATCGAGCGGCTTCGGGTGCTCGCCGACCGGCAGAGCGAGCGGGTGGACCTGGCGTTCGCCGAGGGAAGCGTGGAGCTCGCCGCCGAAGGCGAGTACGGGCGCGGTCGGGAGAGCCTTTCGGCCGAGGTGACGGGGGAGGTGCCCTTGGCCGCTGCCTTCAACGCCCACTACCTGGCCGACGCCCTGAAGGGGTTGAAGGGGCCGGTGCGGTTGAAGCTCTCCGGTCCCCAGACCCCGAGCGTGCTCGAGGGCGAGGAGGAGCCCGGCTACCTGGCGGTGGTGGTGCCGCTCAGGGTGTAGACTCCCGGGAGGAGGCGGGTATGACCACCATCATCGAAGTGCGGGCCAGGGAGGTCCTCGACTCCCGCGGGAACCCCACCGTGGAGGCCGAGGTGGAGCTCGAGTCGGGCGCGGTGGGGCGCGCCATCGTCCCAAGCGGGGCTTCGACCGGCAAGTACGAGGCTCTTGAGCTCCGGGACGGCGGCCCCCGCTATTTGGGCAAGGGCGTGCTCCGGGCCGTGGCCCACATCAAGGACCGGATTGCGCCCGAGATCGTGGGGCTCGACGCCCTGGACCAGGCGGCGGTGGACCGGGCCATGCTGGCCCTCGACGGTACCCCGAACAAGGCGGGCCTCGGCGCCAACGCCATCCTGGCGGTTTCCTTGGCGACCGCACGGGCCGCGGCTGAGGCCCTTGGGCTTCCGCTTTGGCGCTACCTCGGCGGGGTGCAAGGCGCGGTGCTCCCGGTGCCGCTGATGAACGTGATCAACGGCGGCGTGCACGCCGACAACGGGCTGGACCTCCAGGAGTTCATGTTGGTGCCCCTCGGGTTCCCGCGCTTTTCGGAGGCGCTTCGGGCCGGGGTCGAGGTGTTCCACCACCTGAAAAAGGTGCTTAAAGAGCGGGGCTACGCCACCAACGTCGGCGACGAGGGGGGCTTTGCCCCGGCGCTTGAGAAGAACGAGGAGGCGCTTGAGCTTTTGCTCAAGGCCATCGAGCGGGCGGGCTACCGGCCCGGAAAGGAGGTGGCCCTGGCCCTCGACGCCGCCGCCAGCGAGTTCTACCAGGGTGGCCGCTACCTCTTCGAAGGCCAGGAGCGCTCTGCCGAGGAGCTCATCGAGGTCTACGAGGGTTGGGTGGAACGCTACCCCATTGTCTCCCTCGAGGACGGCCTGGCCGAGGAGGACTGGGCGGGCTGGAAGCTCTTGACCGAGCGGCTTGGGGGGAGGATCCAGCTCGTCGGCGACGACCTTTTCGTCACCAACCCCGCGCGGCTTGAGCGGGGTATCCGGGAAGGCGTGGCCAACGCGATCCTGATCAAGCCCAACCAGATTGGGACCTTGAGCGAGACTCTCGAGACGATCCGGCTTGCCCATCGCGCCGGGTACCGCACGGTGATCTCCCACCGCTCCGGCGAGACCGAGGACCCCTTCATCGCCGACCTGGCGGTGGCGGTGAACGCGGGGCAGATCAAGACCGGCTCCGCCTCCCGCTCGGAGCGGATCGCCAAGTACAACCAGCTCCTTCGCATCGAAGAAGCTCTCGGCGAGGGAGCGGTTTTCCTGGGGCGGGATGCTTTCTAGGCGGACCAAGATCGTCGCTACCCTGGGCCCGAAAAGCCGCGACCCCGAGGTTTTGCGGGCGCTCCTTTCGGCCGGGGTCAACGTGGTTCGCTTCAACCTGAGCCACGGCCGCCGCGAGGAGCACGCCGAAGCCATGGCCCGGGTGCGGGCGCTGGAGCGGGAGCTCGGCCGCCCCGTGGCCGTGCTCGCTGACCTCCAAGGGCCCAAGATCCGAATCGGTCGTTTCAAAGGCGGGCGGGTGCGCCTTGCGCCTGGCCAGACCTTCGTGCTGACCACCGAAGAGGTCGAGGGGGACGAGACCCGGGTCTCGGTTTCGTACAAGGGGCTCCCTGGCGACCTCGAGCCCGGGATGCGGCTCCTCCTCGACGACGGCAAGGTGGTGCTCGAGGTGGTCGAGCTCACCCCCACCGAGGTGCGGACCGTGGTCCGGGTGGGGGGCGAGCTCTCCGACCACAAGGGGCTCAACGTCCCCGGCGCCGACCTCTCGATTCCCGCCCTGACCGAGAAGGACATCGAGGACCTGGCCTTTGCCTCCGAGCTCGGCGTGGACTGGGTGGCGATGAGCTTTGTCCGCAGCCGGGACGACCTCCTGCTCGCCCGGCACTACATGAACCGCTATGGCTTGCGGGCGCGGCTCATCGCCAAGATCGAAAAGCCCCAGGCGGTGGAGCGCTTTGAGGAGATCCTGGAGGAGGCCGACGGGATCATGATCGCCCGGGGCGACCTTGGGGTCGAGCTTCCGGTTGAGGAGGTTCCGCTCGTCCAAAAGCGCCTCATCCGCCGGGCGATCCACGCCGGCAAGCCGGTCATCACCGCCACCCAGATGCTTGAGTCCATGGTGCAAAACCCCTTCCCCACCCGGGCCGAGGTCTCCGATGTGGCCAACGCGATCTTCGACGGCACCGACGCGGTGATGCTCTCGGCCGAGACCGCCACCGGCGATTACCCGGTGGAGGCGGTCCAGGTCATGGACCGGGTGGCGAAGAAGGTGGAGGCAAGCCCGGAGTACGCCGAGAAGGTGGCCCTTTTGCGCCCCGAGCCGCTGCATACCTCGCCGGATGCGATCGCGCTCGCGGCGGTAGACGTGGCCGAGTCCCTGCCTGCGGACGCGATCGTGGTCTTCACCGCAAGCGGGGGTTCCGCCTGGCGGGTGGGGCGGTTCCGCCCCCGGGTGCCGATCCTCGCGCTTACCCCGAGCGAGGGTGTGATGCGCCAGCTCGTGCTCACCGCCGGGGTCTACCCCCGCCTTGCCCCCGACCCCAAGGACACCGACGACATGGTGAAGATTGCCCTCGCCGAGGTGAAGGCTTCTAGGCTCCTTGAGCCCGGCGCCCGGTTGGTGATCACCGCGGGCGTACCCTTTGGGGTTTCCGGCACCACCAACATGCTCCGGGTGGAGCGCCTTCGGTAGACTGGGGCGGTGGCGAAAAGAAAAAGGAAGCGTCGGCTCAAGCCTTCGCTGAGGCGGCGCTACGAGGCCGAGCTGGTACGCCTTTTGGGGGAGCTTTCGCTCCCCCTTTTGCTCCTGCACGCCGCCCTCACGGTGGGCACGCTCGGGTACATGGCCCTGCGTGGCGATTTTTAGACAGCTTCTACATGACGGCGATCACGATCGGCACCCTCGGCTTCGGCGAGGTGCTTCCCGAGTTCGCCACGCCCCAGGCTCGGGTCTTCACGAGTTTTTTGGCCCTTTCGGGCATCGGCATCTTCACCACCTCGGCTACGATGGGGGTGCGGGTTTTCCTGAAGGAGGACCTGGTTGCGGTTTGGAGGCAGCTCAGGATGCTCGACTACCGCGCGGGTGCCGAAGGCCTCGGCGTGGGCCTTGGCCTTCTCACGGGTGCGGGTATAGACCAGGACCTCGTGCCCGGCCGCTTTTAAGTTCTTCGCCATGGGCCAGCCCATGGCCCCAAGCCCGATCCATCCGACCCTCATGCCGCCTCCTTTCGACGAAAGCCCCCGGCGAAAAGCCGGAAGAAGAGCAAAAAGGGCAGGCTGAAGCCGAGGCTGGTGGCGAGGAAGAGGAGCCTTTTTGCGTCTGGTGGCTCGGCGTAGGCGATGAGCCGCGCCATCCAGCCGGCGGGCACGGCGATCGCCCAGGTGGCGACGAGGGGGGCGAGCCGCCCGTCCCGCCAGGTGCCGGTGAAGGGGGCGACGAGGAACCAGGCGAGGAGAAAGGGCCAGGCCGCCTTTAGGAGGTCTTTGAGAGCGAGCGCCCCCTGGTGGCTGTAGACGCCGACGGCGGCGAAGGCGAGGAGGGCGAGGAGATCGGCGAGCGGCCGGCTCACCCTCCCGCCTCCAAAAAGACCCGCTCGGCGCGGTAGGAAGAGCGCACCAGGGGCCCGGAGAAGACCTCCAGAAAGCCCAGCTCAAGCCCCCACGCCTGATAGCGAGCAAAGTCCTCGGGGGTGGCGTAGCGGGCCACCGGCAGGTGGTGCCGGGTGGGCCTCAGGTACTGGCCCAGGGTGAGAACCTCGACACCGGCCTCGCGGAGGTCCCGCATCGCCTCCTTGAGTTCCTCGTCGGTTTCGCCGAGCCCCACCATCAGGCTCGACTTGGTGAGGTAGGCAAGGCCCTTTTCCTCGCGGTAGTCACGGGCGAAGCGGAGGACCTTGAGGCTCTGGTCGTAGCCCGCCCGGGGGTCCCGCACCCGGGGGGTGAGGCGGCGGACGGTCTCGAGGTTGTGGGCGAAGACGTCGAGCCCGGAGTCGAGCACGGTCC
>JALUED010000012.1 GCA_027053145.1 Thermaceae bacterium
CGACCGGGTGGCGGTGGGGGTGCCCGAGCGGGTGCTGGTGCGGGTCCGCGGCGAGGCCCGCGTGGTCGAGGGGCTGAGGCCCGAGGCGGTGCTCGCCTACCTCGACCTCTCCGGGGTGGAGGAGGGGCCCTTCGTCCGGCCGGTGCAGGTGCAGCTGCCCACGGGGGTGGCGCTTGCGGGGGTGGTGCCCGACCGGGTCGAGGCCCGGGTGGAGCGGCTCGTCGAGCGGGAGCTTGAGCTCCACGCCTTCCGCCCGGGCAGGGCCCTGGTGCCGAAGCCCCAGCGGGTGCGGGTCCGGGGGCCGGCGAGCGAGGCGCGGCGGGCGGTTTACGCCCTGGCGCTTGGGGGGGAGCCGCTTTCGATCGTGGTCGTGGGGAAAGACGGGGAGGTGCTTTCGGGCCTTCGGGCCCTTCCGGCCCAGGCGGCGGTGCGTTTTGCCGGTCCGCTTTTGACCCTGAAGGTGTTGCCCCTCGCGCTTCCCGGGCCGCCCCCGGGGCTTTCGGTGGAAAAGCTCGAGGTCCCCCGCACCGTGCGGGTGGTGGGCCCGCCGGCGCTGCTCGCCGACCTTTCCTTTGTGGCCGGCGAGGTCGAGTGGCGCGTCGGCAGCTATGTGGCGCCGATCCGGCTGAGGTTGCCCGAGGGCGTCTTCGCCCTGGACCGGCCCTGGGGGCGGTTCGTGGTCGCCTCCCGCTCGGAAGTGGGAGAATAAAGGCGTGGCCAAGGTCTTGCCCATCCGCCTTTACGGCGACCCGATCCTGCGGAAAAAGGCGCGGCCGGTAACCGACTTTTCGGAGGTCCCGCGCCTTGCCGAGGACATGCTGGAGACGATGTTCGAGGCCGGCGGGGTGGGGCTTGCGGGCCCCCAGGTGGGAAAGCCCCTGCGGATTTTTGTCGCCGCCCTTTACCAGGACCTACCCGAGGAAGAGGAGGAGCGGGTCCCGCTTAAGAAGCGGGTTAAGGAGACCTTCGTCATGGTGAACCCCCGCATCACCTTCGCCGAGGGCGAGCAGGTCGGCACCGAGGGGTGCCTTTCGCTGCCCGGGCTCTACTCCGACGACGTGCCCCGGAAGTTTCGGGTGCGGCTTGCGTACCAGGACGAGCACGGCAACCCGAAGGTGCTCGAGGCTGAGGACTACTTGGCCCGGATCGTCCAGCACGAGCTCGACCACCTCGAGGGCATCCTCTTCTTCGACCGGCTTCCCCCGCCGCTCAGGAAGCGCTTCCTCGAGGAGAACCGCGCCGAGCTCGCCCGCATGCAAAAAGAGGCGCGGGCCTTCCTCCGGGAGCTCTCCCGGTGAGGCGGCGGGTCGCCTTCTTCGGAAGCCCGGCTTGGGCGGTGCCGGTGCTCGAGGCCCTGGCCCGCCACCACGACGTCGTGCTCGCGGTCACCCAGCCGGACAAGCCCGCGGGCCGGGGCCTCAAGCTCAAGGAAAGCCCGGTCGCGGCCCGGGCGAGGGAGCTCGGGATCCCGGTCTTAAAGCCGAAGCGGCTCAAGAAAAACCCCGAGTTCCTCGAGGCCTTCAAGCGGTCCTCCCCCGAGGTCGCGGTGGTCGCCGCCTACGGCAAGCTCATCCCCCCTGAGGTGCTGGCGGTGCCCCGGCACGGGTTTTTGAACCTGCACCCCTCGCTCCTCCCCAAGTACCGCGGCGCG
>JALUED010000013.1 GCA_027053145.1 Thermaceae bacterium
CCTTGACTTCGCCTTTCGCCCCTGGATGGCCCAGCTTGGGGTGCGGTTTTCGCTTGTGCTCGAGCGCCCCGGCTTCTACCCGCGGGGCGGGGGGCGCTTTTGGGCCCGGGTGTTTCCCGCCGGGGGCGTGCGGCCTTTGCGGGCGGTGGAGGCCTTTGCGTTCCGGGAGGCTGTGGTGCGGGGCGTTGCCGCCCGGCTTCCCGCCCACGTCGCCGAGCGGATCGCGAAGAGCGCGGCAGGGGCGCTTCAAAAGGCGGGGCTTGAGCCTAAGGTCGAGGTCCGCCGCCTCGAGGCACCGGCCCCGGGCGCCTACGGCTTCGTCGGCTTTTCAGGCGCGCCCGGCCCCGCCGCCTTCACCGCGCTTGGGGCCCCGGGCAAGCCCTCGGAGCGGGTGGGGGAGGAGGCGGCCGGCCGCGCGCTCCGCTTCCTCCGCCGGGGCGCCCCCGTGGAAGCGCACCTCGCCGATCAGCTGCTCTTGCCCCTCGCCCTCGCGCCCGCGCCGAGCCTTCTCCGGGTCGAGGAGGTGACCCTGCATCTGGAAACCCAGGCCTGGCTTATCCCCCAGTTCCTCCCGGTGCGGATCCGGATCGCCGGCGATCGGGTCGAGGTTCGGGCAAAAACTTGACAAACCCGATAGGGGTATATAGGATGCCCCGGGAGGGATTGATATGGCGAAACTCACGTTGGCCGAGCAGTTTACGCTTAGAGCGCTCACCGGTCGCGTCGTGGGCCAGGCCTTGGCCCAGGATCTGCCCGACGCAAGCCTCGGAATCCTCACCAACAAGACCTACATCTGCGCAAGCCTCACCGGAGCCCTCGAGGCCGCCTACCTCGCCGAAAAGGGCGGGCTTGCCCAGGTGAAGACCGCGCTTGTGGAAAAGCCCGAGGAGGCGGCCGCCGCGGTCGAGGCCTTGAAGGACGTGGACCTGCTCTTTCTTGCCTTCGGCGGCGAGGCCGGCCCCGAGGTGAACCGGCCCCTCACCGAGGCCGCCCTGAAGGCGATCAAGGAGCAGGGCTTCGAGGGGGAGGTCTTCTTCCACGTCCGCATCTGGGTGCCCGGCTTCGTGAAGGAGGCGCTCGCCGCCGACGAGGAGCTCCGGGCCTACTTCGAGGAGCTCCCCATGAGCACCTTCACCTTTGACCTGGAGCGGGGCCTTTTCTTCCTGAACGACGTCTACTTCGACGAGGAGGGCCTAAAGGCCGAGCCGATCCGGGTGCTCCCCATCACCCACGAGCACCTCGACCTCTTGAAGCGGAGCCTCTAGCCCCAAGCTGATAGGGGGCCGGCCCACGGGCCGGCCCTTTCTTTTTCCCCGCTCGAAAGCCTGTATATTTGTGCAGATGAAGATCGTGCTCGCCTACTCCGGGGGGCTCGACACCAGCGTGATCCTGCGCTGGCTGATCGAGCGCTACGGCGCCGAGGTCATCGCCTTCACCGCCGACATCGGCCAGGGGGAAGAGGTTGAGGAAGCGCGCGAGAAGGCCTTGAGGACCGGGGCCACGAAGGCCTACGCCCTGGACCTTAAGGAGGAGTTCGTCCGCGACTTCGTCTTCCCCATGATGCGGGCGGCACCGCTTTATGAAGGGTATTACCTGCTCGGCACCGCCATCGCCCGGCCGCTCATCGCCAAGTACATGGTGAAGCTCGCCGAAGAGGAGGGGGCCGAGGCGGTCGCCCACGGGGCCACCGGCAAGGGGAACGACCAGGTTCGCTTTGAGCTGACCACCTACGCCTTAAACCCCGACCTCAAGGTGATTGCCCCCTGGCGGGAATGGGCGATGAAGGGCCGGCCGGACCTCGTGGCCTACGCCAAGGCGCACGGCATTCCCGTGCCGGTGACGCAGGAAAAACCCTACTCGATGGACGCGAACCTCCTGCACATCTCCTACGAGGGGGGGATCCTCGAGGACCCCTGGGCTGAGCCCCCCGCCGACATGTTCCGCCTCACCCGAAACCCCGAGGACGCCCCCGACGAGCCCGAGTACGTCGAGATCGCCTTCGAGCGCGGCGACCCGGTGGCGGTGAACGGCGAGCGCCTTAGCCCCGCCGCGCTCCTCGCCCGCCTGAACGCGATCGCCGGCCGCCACGGCGTGGGCCGGGTGGACCTCGTCGAGAACCGCTACGTGGGGATGAAGTCCCGGGGCGTCTACGAGACCCCGGGCGGCACGCTCCTCTACCACGCCCGCCGGGCGGTGGAGTCGCTCACCCTGGACCGCGAGGCGCTCCACCTCCGCGATCAGCTCTCGCCGAGGTACGCCGAACTCGTCTACTACGGTTACTGGTATTCCCCCGAGCGGGAAAAGCTCCAGGCGCTCTTCGACGCCATCGCCGAGGACGTCACCGGCACCGCCCGGCTCAAGCTCTACAAGGGGAGCGCCTGGGTGGTGGGCCGCAAGAGCCCCGTTTCGCTCTACGACCGTTCGCTCGTTTCCTTTGACGAGGAAGGCGACTACAACCAAAAGGACGCCGAAGGCTTCATTAAGATCAACGCCCTCAGGCTCAAGGTGCGCGCCCGGGTGCGGGGCAGGGGATGAAGGAAGGGGAAAAGCTCTGGGGAGGCCGCTTCGCCGAGGCGACCGACGCTTTGGCGCAGCGCTTTAACAGCTCGCTCGCCTTCGACCGGCGGCTTTGGCGCGAGGACCTTGAAAACTCCCGGGCCCACGTGCGGATGCTTGGCCAGGTGGGGATTTTAAAGCCGGAGGAGGTGGCGCAGATCCTCGAGGGCCTCGACCAAATCGAGCGCGAGATCGAGGAGGGCCGCTTCCCCTGGCGCGAGGCCCACGAGGACGTGCACATGAACCTCGAGGCCCGGCTTGCCGAGCTCGTCGGCGAGGTCGGGAAAAAGCTCCATACCGCCCGCAGCCGGAACGACCAGGTGGCCACCGACCTGAGACTCTGGACGAAGAAATCGCTCTCCGAGCTCATCCAGGAGGTGCGCGGGCTCCGGAAGGTCCTCCTCGCCGAGGCCGAGCGTCATCTGGAGGCCGGCACCGTCCTCCCCGGCTACACCCACCTGCAGCGGGCCCAGCCTATTCTCCTTGCCCACTGGTTCCTCGCCTACTACTGGATGCTGACCCGAGACCAGGGGCGCCTTGCGGACGCCCTGCGGCGCCTGGACGAATCCCCTCTGGGGGCGGCGGCGCTTGCGGGGACCTCGTTCCCTATCGACCGCTTCCAGACCGCCCGGGAGCTCGGGTTCGCCCGGCCGATGCCGAACTCCCTCGACGCGGTGGCAAGCCGGGATTTTGCGCTGGAAGCCCTTTCGGCCCTCGCCATCCTCCAGACCACGCTCTCGCGCCTTGCCGAGGAGCTCATCCTCTATTCCTCCTTCGAGTTTGGGTTCCTCGAGCTCCCCGACGCCTTCGCCACCGGGAGCTCGATCATGCCCCAGAAGAAAAACCCCGACATCCCCGAGCTCGTCCGGGCCAAGGCGGGCCGGGTCGTGGGCGACCTGGTGGCCCTCTTCGCGGTGGTGAAGGGCCTTCCCCTCGCCTACAACAAGGACCTCCAGGAGGACAAGGAGCCCCTTTTCGACGCCTTCGACCAGGTCCTGCCCTCGGTCCGGCTCCTCGCCCGGATGCTCCCCGAGCTCCGCTGGCGCCCCGAGGTCATGGCCCGGGCGGCGAAGAGCGGCTACGCCCTCGCCACCGACCTCGCCGACTACCTGGCGAAGAAGGGCCTCCCCTTCCGGGAGGCCCACGGGGTGGTGGGGCGGCTGGTGAAAAAGCTCGCCGAGGAAGGGCGCGAGCTAGAAAGCCTGAGCCTGGAGGAGCTCAGGGCCTTCTCGCCGCTTTTCGAGGAGGACGCCCTAAGGCTCCTTCGGCTCGAGCACGCGATCCACGCCCGGACCTCCTACGGCGGCACCGCCCCCGAGGCCGTGCGCCGCCAGCTCCAGGAGGCGCGGGCGCGCCTCGCCGAGGAGGAGGCATGAGCGAGCGGGTAAAGCCCCTGATGAAGCTCGAGCTCAAGCCCGTCGAGCTGCCCAAGGTCCGGAAGGGCGCTTCCTGGCGGGTGCGCAAGGCCCGGGTCGGCGACGTCGACCAGATCCACGACCTGATCAAGTACTGGGCCCGGGAGTCCTTCATGCTGGTGCGTCCCAAAGGCCAGCTCTACGAAAACCTCCGCGACTTCCACGTGATCGAGGACGAGGACGGGGTGCTCCTCGGGTCGGTGGCCCTCCACATCCTCTGGGCCGACCTCGCCGAGATCCGCTCGCTCGCGGTGCACCCCGACCGCCAGGGCGAGGGGCTCGGGCGCGTCTTGGTCGAGGCCGCCGAGGCCGAGGCGCGGGCGCTCGGGATCCCCAAGGTCTTCGCCTTCACCATCCAGGAGGAGTTCTTCACCCGGCTCGGCTACCGAATCACCGAGCCCGAGGCGTTTCCCCGCAAGGTCTGGTTCGAGTGCCGGGACTGCCCCTTCCAGGACAACTGCCCCGAGGTCCCGGTCCTGAAGGTGCTGGAGGAGAGGGATGCTTGAGCGCGAGCGGGCGGTTTTGGTGCTCGAGGACGGCGAGGTCTACCGGGGCTTCGCCTTTGGCCACCGCGGCAAGACCCTGGGGGAGGTCGTCTTCAACACCGCCATGACCGGCTACCAGGAGATCATGACCGACCCCAGCTACCACGGCCAGATCGTGGTGATGACCTACCCCCACATCGGCAACTACGGGGTCAACGTCTACGACATGCAGTCGAACCGCCCCTGGGTGCGCGGCTTCGTCGCCCGCGAGTTCTCCCGCGTCGCCTCGAACCCCCGCGCCCAGGAGACCCTCGAGGACTTCATGCGCCTTCACAAGGTGGTGGCGATCGAGGGGATCGACACGAGGAAGCTTGTTCGCAAGATCCGGGAGGGCGGGGTCTTAAAGGGCGTGATCGTGCACGCCACCGCCCTCGGCAAGGCCCCCACCGAGCCCTCCCCCGAGGTCACCACCCCCGTGCCCTACGCCTTTCCCACCCTGCGGACCGGGGGCAAGCGGGTGGTGGTGATGGACTTCGGCATCAAGCACGCGATCGTTGAACAGCTTGGGGCCTTGGGGTTCGAGGTCATCGTGGTGCCGGGCAAGGCCGACGCCGCCCACATCCTGGCGCTTGAGCCCCACGGCCTTTTGGTCTCGAACGGGCCCGGAGACCCGTTCGGCCCCACCTACGCCCACGAAACTCTGCGGGCTCTTCTCGACCGCCTCCCCATCTTCGGGATCTGCCTCGGCCACCAGCTCCTCGCCATCGCCGCGGGGGGGCGGACCTACAAGATGAAGTTCGGCCACCGGGGGGCGAACCACCCGGTGAAGAGCCTCCTCGACGGTTCGATCGAGATCACCAGCCAAAACCACGGGTTCGCGGTGGAGCTTGAGTCCCTAAAGGGTTTTAAAGCCACCCACGTCAACCTGAACGACGGGACCCTCGAGGGCATGACCCACGAGCACTACCCGGTTTTTTCGGTGCAGTACCATCCCGAGGCGAGCCCTGGCCCCCACGATTCCCGCTACCTTTTCCAGCGGTTTTTGGAAGAGGTCGAGGCCTTCCACGCCACCGGCGCTCCCGCAAAAAAGCAGGGTAAGGACCGCTTCGGGGTTTAACCCCGAAGGGGCATGGGGCTTGGCTGCTTCCTCTGCTTGCTTCGTCCTAGGACGCGGGAGGCCGTTTCTTCTTTGGGGCCGTTCAAAACCCCTGCGCCCGAGGGGGAATAGGTGGTATGGTTTTGATCAAGCCCTAGAGTCGGGGGCGCGGGAGGGCTTTGTATGGGACTGCAAAGGGTGGAAAACGCAGGAGAAGGGAAGATTTCATGGAGCATTTACGGAAAGAATCGGAAAGAGGTGGCTAATGACGCTGGGTAATCGTGCACTGCGCCTCGGGTGGCTTGGGCTTTGGGCGCTCCTTGCTTCCTTTGCTCTGGCCGAACGGGATTTCAAGCAGGTCTACAGCAACACCGCCACCGGCTTCCGCGGCGACTTCACGATCATTGGAAACGCCCTGGTGACCTGCGCAAACTTGCCCGATTGTGCGAACGATACGAGTCAAAACAATTACCAGACGATGGTGTTCATAGACGCCGACGGCAGCGACAACGCTACGGTTAACTCATCGAGCGCAACCTTGCGTTTGCCCGACGGTGCGAGGGTGGTCTATGCGGCCCTGGTTTGGGGCGGGCGGGAGAACACCCAAGAGTCCGCCCGCGTTCCCTCTGAGATCAAGTTCAAGCGGCCTGGGGACAGTGGTTATTCAACCTTAGAGGCCGATTGGGTCTCCTACATCTCGGGGAGTTTTCGCACGGGTCAACCTTACGCCGCGTTCAAAGAGGTCACGGGGCTTTTGCAGGAGCTCGATAGCCCGAATGGGACGTATTGGGTGGC
>JALUED010000014.1 GCA_027053145.1 Thermaceae bacterium
TTCTGGATCGCCGCCTGGGTCCGCCCCTTGGCCAGGGCCTCGAGGTACTTGCCGAGGAGGATCAACGCCACGATCACCGCGGCGGCCTCGAAGTAGGTCGTCGCCGCCCCCCTCGGAAAGAGGCCAGGAGCGATCACCGCGAGCGCCGAGTAGAGGAAGGCGCTCCCCGCCCCGAGCGCCACCAGGGTGTTCATCCCGGGGCTCTTGTGCCGGAGCTCGGCGAGGGCCCCGGCGAAGAACCTCCGCCCGGCGACCGCAAGCACGGGGAAGGCGAGCACCCCCTCCAGCGCCTGCCAGAACCGCTCGGGGAGCCCTTCGAACCATCCCGGCACGAGCATCCGCCCCATCGCCACCGCCACCACCGGCAGGGCGAGGAAGAGGGCGAGCGCCAGGTCCCGTCGGAAGCCGGCGAGCTCCGCCTCGCGGGCCCGGGCCAGCGGGTCCCCTTCTTCTTCCAGGGCGAGGGGCTCGTACCCCGCCTCGCGCACCGCCTGGAAAAGGGCCCCGCGACCCACGAGGTCAGGGAGGAAACGCACCACCGCCCGCTCGCTCGCGAGGTTGACCCGGGCCTCGAGCACCCCGGGCAGCGAGGCCAGCGCCCGCTCGACCCGGGCGACGCAGGCGGCGCAGGTCATGCCCCGGACGCCGAACTCCAGCCGCTCGACCACCGGCCGGTAGCCCGCCTCCTCGATCCGCCTCAGGATCACCTCCACCGGAACATCCGGCGCAAGGCGCACCACCGCCTGCTCGCTGGCCAGGTTGACCCGGGCCTCGAGCACCCCTGGCGCGTCCTGAAGCGCCCGCTCCACCCGCCGCACGCAGGCGGCACAGGTCATCCCCTGCACCCGGACCGGAACCTCGCGCGCGCTCACCGGTACTTGAGCACCTCCATGAGCTCGTCCACGATCGTCTCGACGTCGCCCCGCTCGTGGGCGGTGGCGACGTGGTCCTTGAGGTGGCTTCTGAGCACCAGATCGCCGACCCGGTCAAGCGCCCGCTCGACCGCCTTGATCTGACGAAGCACGTCCACGCAGTAAACGTCCTCGGACTCAAGCATCCGAAGGATGCCCTCGACGTGGCCGCGGATCGAGAGGAGGCGGCGCCGCGCCTCCTCTCGGGTCCGGGGGTCAAGGCGGAGCTTGGGCCTGTGGGAAGGAGGCATCAGGCCTCCACGACCTCGGCCCGGTAGCCCTCCCGCTTGATCGCGGCGACCACCGCCTCGGGGTCGGGCCGTCCCTCAACGATGGCCTCGCCGCGCTCCAGGCTCACCTCGACCACGCGCTCGACCCCTGGGGTGGCCTCGAGTGCCTTACGGACCGCCATCACGCAGTGGTTGCAGCTCATGCCGCGCACCTTGATCCGCATCGTTCCCTCCCTCAACCCCTCCCCCTGGGGGGAGGGGTATAACCAGCCTAGACGGCACCCGGGCCCCGGGGTGTGACCCCGCCCACTTACTCGCCCGCGAGCCCCAGCCGCTCGGCGTCCTTTTGCATCGCCTCGATCACGAAGGCGGCGTGCTCCCAGAGGTCCACCCCGAGGAGCTCGGCGCCCCGCTTTAGGGTCTCGCGGTCCACCCCCCGGGCGAAGGACTTGTCCTTGAACTTCTTCTTGAGGCTTTTCACCGTGAGCGAGTGGATGCTCCGGTCGGGCCGGACGTAGACCGCCGCGGTGACCAGGCCGGTGATCTCGTCGGAGGCAAAGAGCGCCCGCTCAAGGAGGCTCTCGGGTTCGACGCCGCTCCGCTCGGGGGCGTGGGCGAGGACGGCACGTACGATCTCGGGCGGATAGCCCTTTTCTTCCAGGACGCGGGCCCCCACCTTGGGGTGCTCGTCGGGGTAGCGCTCGTAGTCAAAGTCGTGGAGGACCCCGGCGATCGCCCAGGTCTCCTCGTCCTCTCCGAACCTCCGGGCGTAAGCCCGCATCACCGCCTCCACCGCGTACATGTGGCGGCGCAGGGCCTCGGACTCGGTCCACTCGTGCATCAGGGCAAGGGCGTCTTGGTAGGTGGGCATAGGACCAGTTTAGGCTCTACTTCCCTCAGCGCAGAGGGTTAGCATGAAGGCCGTGCGCATCGGCTACGGCGAGGACACCCACCGCTTGGTCCCGGGGCGCAAGCTTGTGCTCGGCGGGGTAGCGATCCCCGCCGAGCAGGGACCGCTCGCCCACTCCGACGGCGACGCCCTCCTTCACGCGCTCACTGACGCGCTGCTCTCGGCCCTCGCCCTCGGCGACATCGGCACCCTTTTTCCTGACACCGACCCCCAAAACGCGAACCGCGCCTCCAAGGACTTCCTAATGGAGGCCCTAAACCGCCTCCGAGAACGGGGCTACCGCGTCGCCCAAGTGAGCGCCACGGTCGTTCTTGACCGCCCCAAGCTTGGCCCTTACCGAGATGCGATCCAAAAAAATCTGGCGGCTCTTTTGGCACTCGAACCCGAACGCATCGGCCTCAGCTTCAAAACCAGCGAAGGGCTTGCCCCCGCGCACGTGCAGGCGCGCGCCCTAGTCCTGATCCTGCCCTCGGACGATCCTTAGCCCCGCATCCCAAAGAGCCATCTGGCCCTCCACCACCTGGAGCAAAATGCTCGAGGCCTCCGCAAGCCCGAGCGCCTCGATCGCCGCGTCGGCGAGTTCCTCGAAGTCGTGCAAAAAGGCCTCGACCACCGTCGAGGTGCGCCGCTCCCAGTACTCGCGGGCAAGCTCGGCCTCAGGCTCTAGGGGCTTCATGCCTTCATAAAAAAGCCGGGTCCCGAGCCAAAGCACAATCATCGCCCGCTCCCAACCCTCGGTGAACACCACGCTAATCCGATCGGCCCAAGCCTCCACCGTAGGGTCTTCAAACCCCGGCTCGGCGTGGACGTCGAGCCAATCAAGCTCCTCGGCGAGGAGTAAGATCGCCTGCGCCACCACGTAGCGGTGGCTTTTCGGAACCCGGGAAAGCAAACACCCGATCGCCGCCAGCGCCCGCTCAAACCAGCGGTGCTCGCAGGCAAGCCACCGGCGAAACGCCCGCTCCGACGGCGGCCGCTCCAAAAAGCGAAGGAACGGGTGCCGCTTGGCACGATCCCAAACCTCACGGTGCGCTGCTAGAAGCCGCCTCGTCGCGTGCATCGGCTCAGCATAACCTAAACTAACTCTTAAGGAATGCTTCCATCAAGCAGGAGCCCAAAACGCGCCCAAGGTGGGCCTTCGGCTGCGGGCACTAGCTTAGGTCGGTCAGCAAGGCCTCCACCGCATCAAAATACGCGTCCTTGGGAATAAGTTCGTATCCCCCGCCGGTGCGGGCGGGATAATAAGCGAGGTCCAAGCGAAGCGCTTTTCGGGGCTCCTCGTGGCGGCGGACCTCGGCCGGCCTGAAAAGCCCCCGCACCCCACCCGCCGCACGCCCGGCGGCGAGCACCAGGGCAAACCAGGCAAAGGGCAACCGCATGCTTCCTACCGCCCCGGCTCCAGCACCAGCCTCGCCTTGGGCTCGCCGGCGCGCATCGGCAGGTAAGCGCCTCGGGCCCAAAGGGGCAAGAGGTCAGCGTAGTGGCGGCTCATGACGTTCCCCGACTGGCCCATCGGGTGGATGAAGAGGCTTCGTTCGGGATGAGCGAGGTCCACAAGCTCGCGGTAGGAAGGCCCCCAGTACATGCGGAAGTCCTCGGGTCGGTAGATCCCCACGTTGACCGTGTAGCGGTCGCCGCCGTGGGCAACCCGGCGCTCAAAGAGGCGGCGGAGACGGGGGTCCTTACTCATCACCAGGTGGGCGAAGACCGCGGGATGGAGCTGGCCCCACGGCTTGACCTCGAGGCCCAGACGGGCAAGGGCGGCCTCGAGGGCCTCGGCGGCAAACTCCAAGCATCCCACCCCCCGCGCGGTGCAGGCAGCATCGCCCCTCAGCATGGCGCGGAGCAGGTAGCGGGGCTCCTTCCAGTAGCGCTCCCCCACCTCGGCCTCGGGCAGCCGCGAGAGCTCGGTGTACCAGGCCTCGAAGACGCTGGCCTCCTCGCTCTTTGCCCCGGTGTCGCCGTCCCAGGCGAG
The DNA here is from genome assembly GCA_027053145.1 of Thermaceae bacterium. The sequence continues at coordinate 4,027 of JALUED010000014.1, forward strand.
GAGGCGCTCTTGCCAAGCGCGGGCCCGTTCGCTCTTTGGGCGCAAGCGCTCAAGCACCGGTCGAAAGGCCCAGTAGAGCAGGCTCACCTCGTCGAGCTGGATCGCCTGCAGGCTCTTTAGGTCGTGCCGCGGCCGCGACCGGATGAGTGTCTCGATCCGCTCGGCGCGAAAGGGCTCAGCCCAATCCACCCCGAGGAGGTAGGGGTAATCCTTGGGCACGGGCTTGTGATTGGCGGTGACGATGTAGCCCTCGGGCGGATTGTAGACCTGGGGCAGGGCCTCAAAGGGAATCCACCCCTGCCAGTCCCACGCGCCGGTTCCCGGCACCGGGTAGGCCCCGGTGTGGCCGGGCTTGCGGATCGGAATCCGGCCCGGCGCGATGTAGCCAATGTTCCCTTCGCGGTCGGCGTAGACGAAATTCTGGCTGGGGGCGACGTAGTACCGGAGGGCGGCCTTGAAGGCCTCCCAGTTTCTAGCCCGATTCAGGCGAAGGAAGGCCTCGAGGGTCGTATCCCCAGGGTCGAGGGAGACCCAACGCAGGGCGAGGGGCTTCGCGCCTGGCACCTGCACCACGTCGGAGATCACCGGGCCGTAGACGGTCTCCCGCACCCGAAGCTCCACCGGCGAACGCCCCCTGACCCGGATCACCTCCCTGCGCACGCGGTAGGGGCGCACCTCGCCCCGATAGCGGTAACCGCCCGGGGCTTCCTCGAGCACGTAGAGGTCCTGGACGTCGGCCCCCATGTTGGTGACGCCCCAGGCCACGTGGTCGTTCCGCCCGATCACGATCCCGGGAAGGCCGGGAAAGCTCGCCCCCACCGCGTGAAAGCCCGGGGCCTTGAGGTCCATCAGGATCCAAACCGAGGGGGCGGTGAGCCGAAGGTGGGGGTCGTTGGCAAGCAGCGCGCCGCCGGTAGCGGTCCTTTGGGGGGCAAGGACCCAGTTGTTGGAGGCCTCGAGGTGGGGAAAGAAGGCCCGGTCGGCGGCGAGCAGGGTCTCGGCCTGCTTCTCGTCGGCCGGGGCAGGCCGGGCGGCCACGCTTTTCAGCACCGTCGGCGCGTCCTCGGGGTAGGGGGGCATGAGCTCGTTGATGCGCGCCTTCGTAAGCCCCCGGGCGAGGAGGCGGTAGCGCGTAAGCTCCTCCTCATAGTTTTTGGAGAGCTCCCAGCTCATGACCTTGGCCCAAACCAGCGCGTCCTCGGGCGTCCACGGCTCAGGGCGAAAGCCGAGGAGGCGAAACTCCAGGGGAAGCGGAGGGTTTGCGGCGAGGTAGGCGTTGATCCCCGCCACGTACGCGTCGAGCTGGTCGCGGATCTCCGGCGAAAGCGCCCGGTAGGCGGCGCGGGCCGCCCGGTAGACCCCGAGCGCGCGCATGAACTTATCGGTCTCAAGCGCCGCCGGCCCCAGCACCTCGGCAAGCCGCCCGGCGCCGAGCCGCCGCTGGAACTCCATCTGCCAAAGCCGCTCCTGGGCGTGGACCACCCCTTGGGCAAAGAAGAGATCGGCGAGGCTTTGGGCCTCGATCCGGATGACCCCGTGGCCATCCCGGAGCACCTGGGCGGTGGCCGAAAGCCCCGTAAGGACCAGGCGCCCGCTGGTCTGGGGCAAGGTCGCGGTCTTTACGTAGTAGTAGCCCCCCACGAAGAGCAAGAGGAAAAGGATCCCGAGCGCGCCGAGAAGGTAGCGAAAAAGCCGCCCCAGCATGCCGCCCCCTTTGGCCTTCACTCTACCCCGTGCCTGGGTTAGGATAGCGGGGTTCCAGGAGGTCGCATGCCCGAAGGACTGCCGCTGACGATCGGTATCGAAGAAGAGTACCAGCTTATTGACCCCGAAAGCCGGGACCTTGCGCCCATGGCAAGCCGGGTGCTGGCGGAGGCCCCCGCTTACCTCACGCGGCTTTTGAACCCCGAACTCCACCAGGCGATGATCGAGATCGGCACTCCGGCCGCCGAGAACATCCGCGAGGCCTACCGCTTTTTAAAGGACATGCGCACCGTGGTTGCCGAGCTCGCCGAGCGCCACGGGGTGCGCATCGTCGCCGCGGGCACCCACCCGTTTGCGCTTTGGGAAAACGTGCCCATCACCGAAAAGGAGCGCTACCAGGAGCTCCTCGGCGAGTTTCAGGACGCGGTGCGGGCGCTCCTCATCTTCGGCACCCACGTGCACATCGGCGTGGGGGGGGACCTCGAGTTCCGCATTGACGCGATGAACGTGCTCCGCTACATGCTCCCCCACCTCCTTGCCCTCACCGTCTCCAGCCCCCTCTGGCGCGGGCGCAGGACCGGGTTTAAGAGCTACCGGAACCTGATCTGGCGCAACC
>JALUED010000015.1 GCA_027053145.1 Thermaceae bacterium
CCCCGCCCCCTCCCGAAGCACCGCCCAAAACTCCCCGAAGGCCTCGTTGTGAGGCAGACCGAGCAGGTGCTTGGCGACGCGGGAGGCGTAGTTTTGGTCCAGGTACAAAAGCATTGGCCCCCTGCCCTCCATACGGATCGCCTCACGCGTAGCATAGGAACATGAGGAAAGCGCTCGCCCTTTTCTTGGCGCTGGGCCTGCTTGCCCCGGCGCCCGCCCAAAAGGTGCGCAAAAAGCTTGCCTAGGGACGCTTCGGCGTGCGGATCGAAAGAGCCAGCGACGTCGAGAAGGTCCTCCGCGTCGTCCAAGACGGCCGCACGGTCCTGGCCCTCCGCGACTACGACCTAAGCGTTCGTTTCGCCGAGTTCACCGGAAGGCCCCCTAAGGAGCTCTGGATCACCGCGTTCTCGGGCGGAGCCCACTGCTGCTTTCGCGACTACGTCCTCACGCAGGAGGGGGGCGAGAGAGGGCCCCTTTCCGCCCTGCCCGCGGGACCCCTTGGGCGAATCGCGGAGGAGCCGATGCCGCCCTGGTAGGATAATCCCGTGCCCGAGGACCTCCTCCTACGGCCCAAAAGCCTCGACGAGTACGTGGGCCAGGAGAAGCTCAAAAAGAAGCTTCGGGTCTACCTCGAGGCCGCCCGGGAGCGCGGCGAACCCCTCGACCACCTCCTGCTCTCCGGTCCCCCGGGGCTCGGCAAGACCACCCTCGCCCACGTGATCGCCTACGAACTCGGGGTGAACATCCGCGTCACCTCGGGCCCGGCGATCGAGAAGCCCGGAGACCTGGCAGCGATCCTCACGAACAGCCTCGAGGAGGGCGACATCCTCTTCATCGACGAGATCCACCGGCTATCGCGTACCGCCGAGGAGCACCTCTACCCGGCGATGGAGGAGTTCAAGATCGACCTCGTGCTCGGCCAGGGGCCGGCCGCCCGCACGCTCCGGCTTGAGCTCCCCCGCTTCACCCTGATCGGCGCCACCACCCGGCCGGGCCTGCTCTCAGGCCCCTTAAGGAGCCGCTTTGGCATCCACGAGCAGCTCGAGTTCTACACCCCCGAGGAGCTCGCCGAGGGGATTTTGCGCGACGCCCGGCTCCTCGGCGTCGCCATCGAACCTGAGGCCGCCCTCGTCATCGGCGAGCGCAGCCGAGGGACGATGAGGATCGCGAAAAGGCTCTTTCGCCGGGTGCGCGACTTCGCCCAGGTGGCGGGGGAGGCGGTGATCACCGCGCAAAGGGCTGAGGCCGCCCTCGACGAACTCGGCCTCGATCGGCTCGGGCTCGACGCCAAGGACCGGCGCTACCTGGAGACGCTCCTTGTCAAGTTCGCCGGCGGACCGGCGGGGCTTGAAACCCTGGCCACCGCGCTGGCCGAGGACCCCCAGACGCTTGAGGAAGTGGTCGAACCCTACTTGATCCAGATCGGCCTCATCAAGCGCACCCCCCGGGGCCGGGTGGCCACCCGGAGGGCCTTCGAACACCTCGGGCTCCCCATCCCCGAGACGCTCTTTTAACGGGCCAGGGCGCCCTCGAGGGCAATGGCCAAAAACTTCCGGGTTTCCTCTTTGAGGTTCGCGGCGGCGCCGTAGGCCGCCCAGCGGAGCGCCGCCAGGAGAAAGTTGTCGGCGAGCACGGCGCTGATCCGCTCCAGGCTCAGGTCGCGGCGGAGCCTGCCCGCCTCGGCCAACGGGGCAAGCAACCGCTTCACCCGCTCGGCGAGCGGCAGCATCCGGTAGGCGTAGGCGGCCCGTTCGGGATCGGGGTTCAAAAGCTCGTAGGCCACCCGCGAAAAGAGCTCGGTGCCAAGCTCTACCTCGGAAAGCTCCGCGAGCCGGTCCCAAAAGGCGCGGAGCACCGAAAGGGGGTCCTCCCCCGCCTCAAGCCGCGCTTCCGCTTCGGCCCAAGCCTCGTCCAAAAGCTCGGCGCCGAACTCAAGCAAAACGGCTTCCTTGTAGGGGAAGTAGTTGAAAAAGGTGCCGCGGGAAACGTGGCTCGCCCTCGCGATGTCGTCCGCGGTGGTACGGTCGAAACCCCGCTCCCGAAATAGCGCAAGCGCCGTTCGGTAGATCTGCTCCCGCCTGCGTTGCTTTTGCCGCTCGCGAAGGCCGGACACGCCTTTGGATTATACGGGGTACCGCTTTTCCCAGGTCAGATCGCGAAGCAGGGCCCCTCGCCCCCGTGGCCGCATCTTCCGCGTGCGAAGCTCCTCGATCAAGAACTCGCGAACGCGCGCTTCCGGAAGCCCTTCCCGGATCAGCTCGCCGAGGGTCTTTTCCCCGGTGAGGTGCCGCACAACGTCGGCAAAAGGATGTTCGCCGAGCAACTCCCAGGCCGAGGGGTGCCGGATGCGCATCCGGTACCACCGGTAAGCCGGAAGCGGCTCCAGGGCCCCCTCTTTTAATCCCTGCCGAACCCGCTCCATCGCCCCGATGAGGGGAACGCTCCAGCGCCGGGCGGCGCCGCGAACGGAAAGGGGCTCGGCGAAGATCTCGTACACCCCCTTAGGCCGGCGGGCTTTGTAGACCCGGCTCGGGGCGCCGATTTCGGAAAGAAAGCGCCGCCACTCGTCGGTAAGCCGCGCCCACTCCGCGACCAGGGCGTCAAAGGGCATGATCGGATCGGGCTCGTCAATCGTGCCCTCCGGCTGGAAGCGGAACTTGCCCTCGCGCTTGTGCAAATCAAAGGCGGTAATGGCCTCGAATCCCGTCCAATCGAGTATGCCCCCGCCCACGATCTCGCCGTCGTGAAAGCGGAGGACAAAGGGGGTTTCCGCCTCCACCGAAAGCTGCCCACCCTTTTTCCCCGAGTGCAAGAGCAAAAGCACCTCGGATAGCGGAACGCTCCTCAGATCGCCTTCCATGCGTACCCCTCCGCGGCCTCCAAGACCAAAACCCGTCCGTCCCCCGCGTAGGGAGCGAGCGCCCGCGCCACCCGGTCGGCGCGGCTTCGCTCCACCACCGCAGCCACCGCTGGCCCTGCCCCGCCGACAAAAGCGGCAAGTGCCCCGGCCTCGCCCGCCGCGCGCATCGCCTCGTCGGCCCCGGGCATGAGGGCAAGCCTCGCCCCCTGGTGCAGGCGGTCGGCGGCGGCCTCGGCAAGCAGGTCGTAGCGCCCCGTGAAAAGGGCTACCGGCCAAAGCGCTGCCCGGGCAAGGTTGAAAACGGCGTCCTCCCGGGGCACCCGTTCGGGGAGCACCGCGCGCGCCCGCTCGGTGGGCACCTCAAAGGGGGGCACCGCCACCGCGAGCAAAAGGTCCTCGGGAAAGCCAAGGCGCACCGCCCGCCAAGGCGGGCCGAAGCCGATCACGAAGCCGCCGTAAGCAGAGGCCCCGGCGTTGTCGGGGTGGCCCTCAAGCTCTGCGGCCACGGCGAAGACCCCGTCGCGCCCAAGCCGGCCCCCGCTTGCCCGATCGGCAAGCGCCGCCCCGGCCACCGCCGCCGCCGCCGAGGAGCCGAGCCCCCGGGCTAAGGGGATGGGGTTATGCACCCGCACGAAAAGCGGCGGCGCCTTTTCCCCAAGCCGAGCCCAGGCCGCCCGCCAAGCGCGGTGGACGAGGCTTTCGCCGGGGTCTTTGAGGGCCAGCTCGCCTTCCCCCTCGTAGACGAGGCCGTCGGCCTCGGCCGGGCCGCCCTCGACCTCGAGGAACAGCGCGAGCGCAAGGCCAAAGGCATCGTACCCGCTGCCCAGGTTGGCCACGCTGGCGGGGACCCTCACCTGCCACACGGCCCCACGATACCCTACCCCAGCCCCCGAAAGAGCAGGTAGGCGAGCACGGCGAGCAAAAACCAAAACCCAAACCGGGTGTAAAAAGGAGCCACCCCGCCCCGCCGCCCCTGGCTTTCCCGCGGAGGGTAGAGGCGGAGGCGCTGGGCCTTTTTGAGGTGGCGCACCATGCGGTCGAGGTCGCCCTTGCGCTTGTACGCGGCGGCGAGGTTGTGGTGGACGTCGGCGAGCTCGGGGTCGATCTCAAGTGCCTTTTGGTAGTAGGCGATGGCGGCGTCGGTGTGGCCGGCCTCAAGCTCCAGGTTGCCGAGGTTCATCAGCGCCCGCGGGTGCCTAGGGTAGAGGGCAAGCGCCCGTTCGAAGGCCTCGCGCGCCGCCGCCTTCTCCCCCGCCTCGGCAAGCCTCGCCCCCCGCCGGACCCAGGCCTCAGCGCGAACGAAGGCAGGGCCGGAGGCAAGCCACGGGTCCAAGCGATCGGCCTCAAGGTCCGAGAGAAAGCGGGCAAACTCCTCTTCGTCCGGGGGCAGGAGCCTTCTTGCCTCCTCGAGGTCCCGCCGAAAAAGCGCCCGCCTGAAGTCGAGGAGGGCCCGGAGCCGCCCGGCCTCGGGCCGACCCGCCGCCAGCGCCTCGACGTAGGCGCGATCCAGGTCGTCGGGGACGGCCATCAGTACCGCCTCCCCGGCTCGGACCAGCTTCGGTAGGCGTGGTAATGGCCGGGCTCGCCGGTCTCGAGGTAGTAAAGCAGGGGCTCAAGCAGGGGCAGGTGGCTACCGAGCCGCTCTTTGAGCGCCTCCAGGTCAAAAAAGCGGGCCTCGACGATGTGCCCGTCCGGGTCGTGGGGGTTCAAAAGCCCTTTCCAGCGCACCCGAAAGGCCATGGCAACGGTCCGTTCGCGGCGGCGCTTGTCCTCCACCTGGACCACGTAGGCCAGGTGGAGGACCTCCAGCACGGTGAGTCCGGTCTCCTCCCGGACCTCACGGATCACCGCCTCCACCGCGGTCTCACCCGGCTCGACCATGCCCCCGGGCAGGGTGTAGCGGATCTTCCCGCGGCGACCCCAGTCGTTGGCCACCAGCAAGACCCTCCCCATGCGGTCGAGGAGCACCCCGGCCGCCACCAGGATCTCGCGCCTCAGCTCAGCCATCCGCCATCGCCGCCAGCATCCGCTCCTGCTCCGCCCGGATGAGGGCCTCGTGGAGCTCGTCGAGCTCCCCAGCAAGCACGGCCTCGAGGTTTTTGGTGGTGTAGTGGATGCGGTGATCGGTCACCCTCGATTGGGGGAAGTTGTAGGTGCGGATCTTTTCGCTTCGCTCGCCGGTCCCGATCTGGGCAAGCCGCGCCTCGCGGAGCTTCTTCTGCTCCTCCGCCCGCTTCATCTCGAGCAGGCGGCTCCTTAGGATCATGAGCGCCCGCTCGCGGTTTTTGATCTGGCTCCTCGACTCCTGGCTCGTCACGATGATGCCGGTGGGCAGGTGAACCACCCGAACCGCGCTGTCGGTGGTGTTCACCCCCTGCCCCCCCGGGCCCGAGGCCCGCATCACGTCGATGCGGATCTCCTCCGGTTTGATCTCCAACTCCTCTTCCTCCGCTTCAGGAAGGACCGCCACCGTCGCCGTCGAGGTGTGGATCCGCCCCTGGGTCTCGGTGACCGGCACCCGCTGCACCCGGTGCACGCCGGACTCGAACTTGAACCGCCCGTAGGCCCCCGGGCCCTCGAGCCGGAAGACGATCTTGGAAAAACCCCCAAGGTCGGTGGGGTGGGCGTCCAGGATCTCGAGCTTGTACCCGAGCCGCTCGGCGTAGCGGCGGTACATCTCAAAGAGGTCGCGGGCGAAAAGCGCGGCTTCGTCGCCGCCGGTTCCGGCCCGGATCTCGACGATGGCGTTTTTCTCGTCGGCCGGGTCCTTGGGGAGGAGCAGCCGCCGGAGCCGATCCTTGAGCTCGGCCCGCCGGGCCGTGAGGGCCTCCACCTCGGCCTCGGCGAGCTCCCTAAGCTCGGGATCCCGGAGCATCTCACGGGCCTCCTCGAGCTCCTTTTCCACCCGCCGGAACTCGCGGAAGGCCTCGACGATCTCGGAAAGCTCGGCGTAGCGCCGGCTCTTTTTTTGAAAGAGCGCGGGATCGGCCACCACCTCGGGGCGGGCAAGCTCCGCCTCCAGGCGGGCGTGCTCGGCTTCCAGCGCTTTGAGCTTAGCCTCGATCTCCATCGTTCATCCTCCAGAATACAACGGCCGTCTTGCCAAAAGTTAGGAGAGCCTAAAATAATAGTGCCTGTGACCTTAGACGGGGCAAAACCCCCGCTCTCCGAGGCGCAGGAAGACTACCTCAAGGCGATCTACCAGCTCGCCGAGGGCGGGACCGTCTCCACCCAGGCCCTGGCCGAGCGGATCGGGGTGCGGCCCGCCTCGGTCACCGGGATGCTCAAAAAGCTCGCCGCCTTGGGCCTCGTCGAGTACGCCCCCTACCGCGGGGTACGGCTTTCGCCTTTGGGGCTTCGGGTGGCCCTCGAGGTGGTGCGCCACCACCGCCTGCTCGAGGCCTTCCTGGCCCAGGCCCTGGGGTTCTCCTGGGAACGGGTGCACGAGGAGGCCGACCGGCTGGAGCACCACATCTCC
>JALUED010000016.1 GCA_027053145.1 Thermaceae bacterium
GACCCGGGGCCGTTGCCCGCGGTCGTCTCCCCTTCCGCCCTCCTCGCCGAGCGGGCATGGCCCGAAGACCCCGAGGGCCCGCTTCTGGCCCCGCCCCCCGAGCGGCTTAAAGCCCGGGCCGTGGGCGTTTTGGTCCACTTCGCCATCGCCCAAAACGCCCGTCCCGAACCCGCCTACCTGGACGCCCTTCTCGCCCAGGAGATCGTCCGGCCGCTTACCGAAAGCGAGCGAAAGGCGGTGCGGGCCGACCTCGAGGCGCTCCTTTCCGCCTACCACCGGATGCTGAAAGGCCCCCTCGTCCCCCTGGAGGCGCGGGAAAAGGACTACGCCGAATGGCCCTTCGTCCTTCCCTGGGGCACCTCGGTGGTCGAGGGGGTGATTGACCGGCTCTACTGCGCCAAAGGGACCTGGTTCCTGGACGACTACAAAACCGACCGAACCGAAGGCGACCTCCTCGCCCACGCTGAGGCCTCGGGCTACCTTTTCCAGCTCGGCGTTTACGCCCGAGCGGTCAAGGAGGCCCTAGGCGTCCGACCCCGGGTCCGGCTCGTCTTCCTCCGGCACGAGGAGGTCGTCGAGCTCCCGGAAGAGGTCCTCGAGCGCGCCCTCGACCGCGGCGAGCTGCTCCCGAGCTAGCTCGATCTCCTGGCTGCCCTCAACCTCCTTGCCCATCCGCACCAGGATGCGGCCGAGGAGGTAGCGAAGGCGGGGATCGTTCTCCTCAAGAAGCCAAGCCCGAAGCCGCGCCGCGGCGGCGGGCTCCTCACCGGCGGCGAGGAGGGCCCTCACCTCGTCGAGGACTCGGCCTCCTCCCAGGGCTCGACCACCACCTCAAGCTCGACCTCGGCGTTTAGGTTGGCGGTCACCGAGCAGAACTTCCGGTGGGAGAGCTCGGCGGCGTGGCGCAGGGCCTTCTCGGTGACGCCGGGGCCGCTCCCGATGTGCCGGACCACGATTTTGGTATAGCGCTTCGGATGGGTCTCGGCCCGCACCCCCTCGACCTCGACCCGGTAGCGGGCAAGCGGGGTGCGCTTTTTCCGCATGATGCTGACCACGTCGTAGGCGGTGCAGGACCCCAGGCTCGCGAGCAAGAGCTCCATGGGGCGAAGCCCCACGGGCGGGGAGTCCCCGTCGATCACCACCCGCACCTTTTGCTCGTTTTCGGCGGCGAAGCGAAACCCGCAGAGGTGCTCGACGACGATCTTCTTCCGGTTCATACGAGCCTCTATTAAAGCAAAGCGCGGACGTAGCCGCCGTCCACAAGCAGGGTCTGCCCGGTGATGTACCCCGCTGGCTCGCTCAGGAGGAAGACCGCCGCGGCCGCGATCTCCTCCGGGCGGCCGAGGCGCCGCATGGGGATCTGGGCCTCAAGCCTTCCCCTCACCTCCTCCACGGGCACCCCCTCGCGCTCGGCCTGGTGGCCGAGGAGCGCTTCCACCCGCTCGGTTTGGGTGTAGCCGGGCCCCACCGCGTTCACCGTGACCCCGTGGGGGGCGACCTCGCGGGCGAGCGTCTTCAGGTAGCCGGTGAGCCCGGCCCGGACGCCGTTGGAAAGCGCCAGGTTCTCCACCGGCTCCTTGACCGAGATCGAGGTGATGAAAACGATCCGGCCAAAGCGCCGCGCCTTCATCCCCGGGAGCAGGCCGCTCACGAGCCGCACCATGGGCAAAAAGAGCTCGCCGAAGGCCCGTGCCCAGGCCTCGGGAGCGAGGTCCTCGGCGCTCCCCGGGGGAGGTCCGCCGGTGTTGCCGAGGAAGAGCTCGGCGTCGCCGAAGCTTTTTAGGGCCTCTAAAATCCGCTCCGCCGCGTCCTCGCGGGCGAGGTCCACCGCCAGGAAATCGGCCTCGGCGCCTCGGTCCCTGAGCCTCCGGGCGAGCTCGGAAAGCCGCTCCCGGCTCCGGGCCACCAAGAAGACCCGGGCCCCCTCGGCAGCCAGGGCCTCCGCCACCGCCCGGCCAATGCCCTTCGAGGCGCCTGTGACCAGCGCCGTCCTTCCACGAATCCCAAGCTCCATGCCCGGATTATAGTGGCGGCATGGAGATCAAGGACCTCTCCGCGCTGGTGCGGTTTTCCGAGGAGAAAATGCAAAAGATCGAAGTCTTTCCCTCCAGGCGCTTGCGCTACGACCTCTACACCCTCCTGCCCGGCCAGGCCCAAAGGATCCACACCCACCCAAACGCCGACAAGATCTACTATGCCCTGGAAGGCGAGGTCGTCTTGCGCGTGGGTGAGGAGGAAGCCCTGCTCCCCGAGGGCTCGGCGGGCTTCGCCCCTGCGGGGAGCCCCCACGGGGTTCGAAACGTCTCCGCAAGCCCCGCGGTCTTGCTGGTGGTCATGGCGCCTCGGGAAGGGGCTTCTTAAACCATTTGAGGGCCGGCCCCCCGCTCTTTACAAAGCGGTAGCCGAGGGCGGTGAAAAACCGCTCCGCCTGAGGGTTCTCGCCGTAGACCAGGGCGTAGAGGGTGCGGTAGCGGCCGGCAAGCTCCCGCTCAAGCGCGCGCACCGCCTGCCGTCCAAGGCCGAGCCCGCGGTAAGCCTCGACCACGAGCACCAGGGAGAGGGTGGCCGCGTCCGGCTCGGGGTGGCCGAGCCGATAGTCCAATAGGCCCACCGGCTCGTCCGCAAGCAAGAGAAGCTCAAGCCGCCTCGAGCCCTCCCCAAGGGCTTGGAGCTCGCGGGCGACATCCGCTTCCTTGGGCGGCTCGGCGCCGAGGGTTGCGAAGTACCCCGGGCTTTGCCGGTAGACGGCCAGAACCCTTGCAACATCCTTGGGCCCCGCCCGGAGGCGCCGCAAGGGGAGCCGCGCGTCTCGGACCATCGCTCCCATCTTCGAGCACGAAAGCATGAGAAAGGGCGGCCAGGCCTAGGCCTGACCGCCGCGTTGAGCCCGCTTGCTAGCGATCCGCCGGCTCGACGACGGTGACGTTCACCGCCTGGGGCCCTTTGCCGGCCCGGCCGGGCTCGACCTCGAACTCGACGATGTCGCCCTCGTTTAGGGTGCGAAAGCCCTCGGCGTTGATGGCGGTGTAGTGGACGAAAACGTCGCCCTCGCCCTCACGCTCGATGAAGCCGTACCCCTTTTCCGCACTGAACCACTTCACTCGACCCTTCGGCATTGCAACTTCCTTTCGCTCGCCCGGATCTGGGGGTTGGGACTCGCCTTGCGCCCCCGGATTTTGCCCGGACGCCTCAGGGTACCACCCTCTTTTGCGTTTGTCTACTGCCGCTTGAAGGCCCGCTTGACCCGGTCCCAAATCCCCTCAAGTCCGGCTTCCTCGCCCATCGCCTCGGCGTATTCCAAAAGGGCCTTCTTGGCCTTGGGGGGGAGTTTTTTGGGTACCTCGAGCTCGGTGACGACGAGGAGGCTTCCGGGCGGCCCGCCGGCAGGGTCGGGAAGGCCCGCGCCCTCGAGCTCGAAGACCTCGCCGTGCCCGGTTCCGGGGGGAACCTCAAGCGGAACCGGCCCGTCCAGGCTTGGAACCTCCACCCGGGCCCCGAGCGCCGCCTGGGCAAGGCCAAGCTTCAGTCGGTAGACGAGGTTCTTACCGTCGCGCTCAAGCTCCGGGTGCGGCCGCGCCCGCACCCGAACGTAGAGGTCGCCGGCGCCCCCGGGCCCCACATGCCCCCGGCTGGGCACCCGGAGGAGCTGGTCTTCTCCGATCCCCGGGGGGATCCTAAGTACCACCTCGTCCTCGGCCTCGACCACCCCCTGGCCTCCGCAAGTGGGGCAGCGCTCGGTCAAAATGCGCCCGGCCCCCTTGCAGTGCGGGCAGGCGGCCTCCTGCACCATGGTGCCGAAGAAGGTCCGGTGGAAGCTTTGCACCCGGCCCGCGCCCCGGCAGGTGGGGCAAACCTGGGTCCGGCCTCCGGCGCCCCCGCAGGTGGGGCAGGGCACCCGGCGACGGTAGCGCGCCCGGACCTCGCCGCCTTGGGCCAGGGTTTTGAGGTCCACCTCGACCTCGATCGTGAGGTCCGCCCCTCGGCGCGCTCGACTTCGGCCGCCCACCCGGACCCCAAAAAGCTCCTCGAAAAGATCGAAGAGGTCCTCGGGGTAGACGTTTCGGTAGGCCTCGGCCCCCTCGACGAAGCCCCGCCGGTCGTACTCGGCCCGTTTTTGGGGGTCGGAGAGCACGGCGTAGGCCTCGTTGATTTCCTTGAAGTGCTCCTCGGCCTCGGGATCGCCGCGGTTTTTGTCGGGATGGTACTTCTTCGCGAGCTCGCGGTAGGCGCGCTTGATCTCCTCCTGGCTCGCGTTCCGGGGCACGCCGAGGATGGCGTAGTAGTCCTTCATCGCTTTCCTTACTATAGGCGCCTCCCGAGTTTTTCTAAAATGCGTGCGTGCGCCCCCCGCTGCCCGAGCGGATCCGGCCTCGATCCTTGGACGAGGTGGCCGGCCAGGAGGAGCTTAAGCGCCGCCTTGGGCGCCTCATCGAGCGCGGCACGCCGGCCTCGATGATCCTCTGGGGCCCGCCGGGCAGCGGCAAGACCACGATCGCCCGCCTGCTGGCGGAGGCCTTCCGCCTCCCCTTCGTCGCCCTATCGGCGGTGGAAGCCGGGGTCAAGGAGATCAAAGCCCTGGCCGACAAGGCCGAAAAGAAAGGGCCGGTTCTGCTCTTTTTCGACGAAATCCACCGACTTAACAAGGCCCAGCAGGACTACCTCCTTCCCCACGTCGAGGCGGGGAGGTTTGTGCTCATAGGGGCCACCACCGAGAACCCGAGCTTTTCCGTCATCCCCGCGCTCCGCTCCCGGGCGCCGGTCTACGTCCTCCGGCCCCTTAGCAGGGAGGAGATCCTCACCCTGCTTCGTCGGGCGCTCGCCCACCCCGAGGGGCTTCCCGGGGTCGAGGCGGAGGAGGAAGCGCTTGAGCTCCTCGCCGAGGCCGCCGCCGGCGACGCCCGGCGGGCGCTGCTTGCGCTTGAGCTTGCCGCCGAGCTTGGCGGGGGGCGGGTGAGCCCCGAGGCCGCGAAAGAAGCCCTCGGCCGCGAGAACCTGGTCATGGACAAAGGCGGCGACGCCTTTTTCGACCTGATCAGCGCCCTGCACAAAAGCATCCGCGGCTCCCACGCCGACGCCGCCCTTTACTACCTCGCCCGGATGCTCGAGGGTGGCGCCGATCCTCTCTACATTGCCCGCCGGCTCGTGCGCATGGCCGCAGAGGATATCGGCCTCGCCGACCCCCTCGCCCTTCGGGTAGCGCTCGCCGCCAAGGAGGCCTACGCGTTTTTGGGCAGTCCCGAGGGCGAGCTTGCGCTGGCCGAGGCCGCGGTTTACCTTGCGCTCGCTCCCAAGTCGAACGCGGTGTACGCCGCCTTCGAGCGGGCCCGCGAGGCCGCCCGGGCCCACCCCGCGGCCCCGGTCCCGCTCCACCTTCGAAACGCCCCCACCGGGCTCACGAAAAAGCTCGGCTACGGGAAGGGCTACGCCTACTACCACGACGATCCGGAAGGCAGTTTTGCGCAGGCGTACCTGCCCGAGGGGCTCGAGGGACTAAGCTTTTTCGAGCCTGGCGAAGAGGGCTGGGAGAAGAAGGCCAAAGCGCGCTGGGAAGAGCTCAAAAGGCGCTTCGCCCAGGCCAGGGAGCGGAGGGCCAAGTAGCCGCTCCCATCCCCTTTCCACAGGCCACAGGCCACTAGCTACAAGCCTCCTTTTATACAGGCCACAGGCTACGAGCCTTTTTTAACCCCGTACCGCTTTCGCCCACTCGAGGAGCTCTGCAAGCGTCCGGGTGTTCAAAACCTGCTCGGGCCCAAGCCAGGCCCGCTGGGCGTTGCCGACGGCAAGCTCCATGAAGCGCAGATGGTCCTTTTGGTGGGCGTCGGTGGAGAGGGTGAAAAAGAGCCCGTATTCCCGAGCCCGCCGAGCCAGCACGTCGGGAAGGTCCATGCGGTCGTAGTAGCCGTCGATCTCGACCGCCTTGCCGAGTTCCTTCATCCGCGCGAAAATCTTCTCCCAGTCGGCCTTAATCGGCGCCCTGCGGCCGATCAAGCGGGCGGTGGGGTGGGCGAGGACGTGCACGTAGGGGTTTTCAATCGCCCTTAGGATCCGCTTCGTCATCGCCTCCTCGTCCATGGAAAAGCGCGAGTGGATGGAGACGAGCACGAGCTCAAGCTCTGCAAGGACCTCGTCCGGGTAGTCGAGGGTGCCGTCCGGCAGGATGTCCACCTCGGCCCCGGCGATCAAGTAGGGCTTGCCGCCGGTCTTCTCGTTCACCCTTTGGATCTCGGCGATCCGCTCCTTCATCTTCTCCGGCGGCACCCCGCCCGCCACCCGCACCGCCGGCGAGTGGTCGGTGACCGCCAGGTACTCG
>JALUED010000017.1 GCA_027053145.1 Thermaceae bacterium
AGTTCCAAGCCCAGCATGGCGTGACCGTTGGCCTCGGGTTGGCGCCGAAGCAGGCCGAGCGTGGCCCCTGCACCCGCGTAATAGGTAAGCTCCGTGCCGTCTTCGCCTTCGGCGTAGACCTCCCCTTTGGAGAGGATGAGGTCGAAGGAGAACGCCACCCCGTACTGCGTGGGGTCGCCCCCGTCCGGCGAGAGCCCTACGCTAAAACGAAGGTTCTCGGCGGTAGCAAAATGGATGCCAAAAAGCTCAGGCCAGCCCCCGTAGAGCCCGGCGTTGCCGGAGCCCTTGGCTACCCCGAAAAGGGCGATAAGGAGCGCAAACCAGATAGTCCGCATCTTCGTTTCCTAAGCCAGTTTAAAACCTCTTCGCTTGGCGTGGGAGCGGGCGTCGGGCCCCCGCGACGTTAGCGCTCGACCCAGCGCACGTCGCGGGCGAGTCCGTCCTTTTCGAGGGCGGCTCGGAGCCGTTTGAGCACTTCGTTCCGCAGGCGAACGCGGCCAGGGGCCAGGAGGGTGTCGAGGACCGAGGGCGGGCGGGTAAAGGCGCGGAAGGTGCCGGGCTCGCCCTCCACCTCGCCGATCCCGAGGAGCGTCCTCCGGCCGCCAAGGGCGACGGTGAGCTCAAGCCCCCAGTCGGTTTCCTTGGCAAAGGTCACCCGTACCCCCTCCCGGGCGAGGAGCTCCCCGAGCCAAGCGACCATCGCCTCGGTCTCCGCCCGGGGTCGCTTGAACTCAAGCAGCCGCCAGCTCATGCCGTCCTCACCGTCCGGATCCAGGCGCCGGGATAACGTTCCTTAAGGAGCTTGGCGATTCCCTCGGCCTCGCCCCCGCTCGGGGCGGGGACCAGGAAGGTCGCCCCCGAGCCCGAGAGCAGGGGGGAAAGCCCGAGCTCGGCGAGCTCCGCCTTGATCCGTCCGAGCTCGGGGTAAAGGCGAAAGGCAGGCGCCTCGAGGTCGTTCCGCCAGGGCGGCGCCCGGCCGGCCTCGAGGGCTTCAAGGATCGCCCCGACCTCAAGCGGGGGCCCGTAGTCCTCGGGGGTGAGGGCTTGGTAGACTGCCCGGGTGGAGACCGGGAGCCCCGGGTTCAAGAGCACGAAGAAAAACCGCTTCGGCTCTAGGAACCGAAGCTTTTCCCCGATGCCCCGGGCCTCGGCAAGGCCGCCCTTCAGCAAAAAGGGCACGTCGGCGCCGAGCTTTCGGGCGAGGGCAAAGAGGTCAACCCCGGCACCAAAGAGCCGCTCAAGCCCCCTCAGCACCGCGGCGGCGTCGGCCGAGCCGCCCCCGAGCCCGGCGGCGACCGGGATGCGCTTTTCCAGCTCGATGCGGACCCCAGCCCGAACCCCGGCGGCGGCTAGGTAGGCCCGGGCGGCGGCGTAGGCGAGGTTTTCGGGGCCGCTAGAAAGCTCGGCGCCCCGGACGGCGAGCTCGATGCCCTGGGGGTGGGCCTCGAGGACCACCCGGTCGGCGAGGTCCAAGGTGGCAAACAGGGTGTGGAGCTCGTGGTAGCCGTACGGCCGCCGGCCGAGCACCGCGAGGCCCAGGTTCGTCTTCGCCCTTGCCGCCTCGGCGATCACGCCCCAATCATAGGGGGCGTGCGGCTCTTCGTCGCGATGGGCTGGGCTGGGGGCGGTTGGG
>JALUED010000018.1 GCA_027053145.1 Thermaceae bacterium
GACTGGGAGAAGCTCGTCTGGATGAACGGCAAGTACATCCGCGAGGTGCTCTCGCTCGACGAGCTCGCCGAGCGGGTGAAGCCCTTCCTGGAGGCCGCCGGGCTCGACTGGAAATCGGACGAGTATCTGAAGAAGGTGCTCGAGCTCATGCGCCCCCGCTTCGAGACCCTGAAGGAGTTCCCGGAAAAGGCCCGCTACTTCTTCACCGACGACTTTGATTATGAAGAAAAAGCGGTGAAGGAGATTCAAAAGGGCGCGGAGATCCTGAAGGAGCTGAAGGGCCTGCTTGAAAGCCTCCCCGACTTCCGACCATCCACCACCGAGCCCGCGATCAAGGCCTTTGCCGAGGAACGGGGGCTGAAGCTAAGGAAGGTCATGCAACCCTTGCGGGCCGCGATCACCGGCCGGCTCGCCACCCCGGGGATGTACGAGATGCTCGAGGTCCTGGGGAAGGAAACCGTCCTACGCCGGATCGACCGGGCCCTCGCCGAGTTCGCTTAGATCCACCGGCCGGCCCTCCCTCGCCGCCCGGTAAGCGGCGAGCACCACCTTGAGGGCGGCGAGGCCGTCGGCAAACGTCACCGGCGGGGGCGTTCCCTTTTCCACCGCGTTTAAAAAGGCCCGGACCATGGCTGCGGTGGGGTCGGGGTGGTAGCCAACCCATTGGTAGCCGTCGTCCACCCGCCAGTGGTGCAGGTGGCCGGCGAAGGCGTCGAGCACGAGCGTGCCCCGCTCGGCGACGACCTCGAGCTTCAGGTGCCCCCAGCGGGGGTAGTTGGGCGGCCGGCTCCAGCTGGCGTCGATGCTGGCCGGGATGCCGCCCGAGAGCTCGAGCAAGAGAAGCCCCGCGGTGTCCACCCGGGAAGCGGGGTCGAAGGGGTTTGAGACCTCGGCGTAGACGCGCTCGATCTCGGCGCCCAAAAGCCAGCGGTAGAGGTCGGCGAGGTGGACGCTGTGGTCCACCACCGCCCCGCCGCCGGCGAGCTCGGGGTCGGCGAACCAGGCCCGGTGGCGCTTCGGGTTCTCGCTGTGGTTGATCCCGACGAGGGCCCGCACCGCCCCCAGCCGGCCCGAGGCAAGGAGCTCCCGGGCCTCGATCAGGGCCGGGGAAAACCGCATGGGAAAGGCGGTCATGAAGAGCACCCCGGCGGCCTCCACCGCCCGCTTTATCACCCGGGCGTCCTCAAGACGGGTGGCGATCGGCTTTTCAACGAGGAGCTGCACCCCGCGCGCGGCCGCCGCCTCCACCGCCGGCCGGTGGAGGGCGTTCTCGGTGGCCACCACGGCGGCATCAAGCCCCCGGTCAAGGAGGGCCTCGTGGCTCGGGTACCAAGAAAGCCCGTGCCTCTTGGCAAAGGCCTCGCCCCGGGCCTTGTCGGGGTCGGAAAAGCCCACGAGCTCGACGCCCTCCAGCCCCGCGAGGATCGCCGCGTAGCCCTCGGCGTGCACGTGGGCCGCGCCCAAGATGCCGACCCGCATCAGGCCACCTCCAAGACCCCGCCCCCGGCGGCGCTTTCCCGCACCAAGAGGGCGAGCCGCAAAGCGGCGACCGCCTCTTCAGGGGCGACCTCAAAGGGGGTGCCCGCGTCGAGGGCCGAGAGGGCGTGCCTGAGCTCGAGCTCGTAG
>JALUED010000019.1 GCA_027053145.1 Thermaceae bacterium
ACCGCCTGCTCCTCGGCGTCCCGGGCCGGAGCTACGCGTTTGCCATCGCCGAGCGGCTCGGGTTTCCGAAAGGGCCCCTCGAGCGGGCCCGGGCCCTCCTCGGGGAAGGGGCGAAGACGGCGGAAGCGCTCCTTGCCCGGCTGGAGGAGGAAAAGCGGGCGCTCGAGGCCGAGCTCAGGGCGCTCGAGGCCGAGCGCAAGAGGGCCGAGCAGGCGCGGCGGGAGCTCGAGGCGCGCCTAGGGGCCATCGAGGCCGAGCGCGAGCGGATCCTCAAGGAGGCCCGCGCCGAGGCCGACCGGCTACTCCTTGAGGCCGAGCGGCAGATCAAGCGGGCCAAGGAGCGGGCGAGGAGCGAGGCCGGCAAAAAGGACGCCCTCCGGCAGATCCTCGAGCTGCGGCGATCGGTCCGCCCCGAGCGGCCGCGAAACCCCTACCCCGAGCTCCGGCCGGGGATGCGGGTCGAGGTCCCCGACTATAGGGCGAAGGGGAAGGTGCTCGAGCTCCGGGGCGGCACGGCGCTCGTGCAGATGGGCCCCCTCAAGGTCGAGGTCCCCGTGGAGCGCCTCAAGCCCCGGGACGAGGGCGCCCCCCGGCCCACCGAGGCGGTGGTGGTGAAGTCGGGCTTCGAGCCTGAGCTGAACCTCCGCGGCCTCAGCCAGGCCGAAGCCCTGCTCGCCCTCGACGAGTTTTTGACCGAGGCCTACGCCCTCAAAGAAACCCCCGTCCGCATCCTCCACGGCAAGGGCACCGGCGCCCTCCGCACCGCCGTCCGCCAGGCCCTAAAGCGCGACAAGCGCGTCGAGCGCTTCCACGACGCGATGCCTTACGAGGGGGGGCACGGGGTGACGGTGGTGCACTTGCGCGTCTAGGCGCTACAGGAAACCTGAGTTTTGCCGTATAATACCCCGAGGAGGCCGGCATGACCCACGAGGAACTCTTCGAAAAAGCCCTTGAAGACGTGAAGAAGTACGACCCAAACCCCGACGAGGAGCTGCTCCGCGCCCTCATCGCGAACTACGCGATCGTTTTCCGGAACGCCGACAGCGCCTACGTCGCCTGCGGGCAGAAGGACGAGCTCGAGCGCGTGAAGAAGAACTTCCTCCTCAACAAGCTCAAGGTGGACCTCACCGACGAGGAGATGGACCGGCTCTTGGAGGAGGTCTGCAAGGCGATCCAGGGCCGAAAGCTCCGCGCCACCTTCTACTACCTCCTCACCAAGAAGCTCGGGAGGCGCGACGCCTTCGTATGAGCCCGAGGGAAAAGCGCCCGATCCTCGAGCCCTGGCCCATCGAAGCCCTCCCCGGCGAGGGCTTTCGCAAGCGCCAGATCGCACACTGGATCTACAAGCGGGGCGCCCGCGAGTTCGACGAGATGACCGACCTCCCCCGGGCCCTCCGGCGGGAGCTCGAGGCGGCCTGGCGCATCTCCGAGTTCGACCTCGTCCAGGCCTTCCCCTCGGCGGACGGCTCGGTGAAGTACCTCTTCACCCTGAAGGACGGCAAGCAGACCGAGGCCGTCTACCTGCCCTATAAAGACCGCAAGACCGTCTGCCTCTCCAGCCAGGTGGGCTGCCCGGTGGGCTGCACCTTCTGCGCCACCGGGGCGCTCGGCTTCGGGCGGA
>JALUED010000020.1:0-256 GCA_027053145.1 Thermaceae bacterium
GCCCGGCGCGTCTGGGTACGGGTGGCGAAGCGCGGCGAGCTCGTCGTTGAGGTCACCGACGACGGGGTGGGCCTCAAGCGGCCGGTCAAGGAGGGCCAGGGGCTTGGTATCCTGAGGGCGCGGCTCCGGCTCCTCGGCGGGCGGCTCGAGCTCACCCCCGCTCCCCGGGGCGGCGCCCGCCTGGAGGCGCGCTGGCCGGTCGCGGAGGGATCCCGTGCGCATTCTCGTGATTGAGGACCACACCCTGGTGCGCGAG
>JALUED010000020.1:266-1606 GCA_027053145.1 Thermaceae bacterium
ATCGAGGGCGAGCTCGACGCGCGCGAGCGGGTCGAGGTCTACCGCATCGTCCAGCATGCGCTGGAGAACGCCCGGCGCCACGGGCGAGCCCGGCGCGTCTGGGTACGGGTGGCGAAGCGCGGCGAGCTCGTCGTTGAGGTCACCGACGACGGGGTGGGCCTCAAGCGGCCGGTCAAGGAGGGCCAGGGGCTTGGTATCCTGAGGGCGCGGCTCCGGCTCCTCGGCGGGCGGCTCGAGCTCACCCCCGCTCCCCGGGGCGGCGCCCGCCTGGAGGCGCGCTGGCCGGTCGCGGAGGGATCCCGTGCGCATTCTCGTGATTGAGGACCACACCCTGGTGCGCGAGGGCCTGGTCCGACTCCTCGAGGAGGTGCTTCCCGAGGCCGAGGTCCGGGCGGTGGCCAGCGCCGAGGAGGCCGAGGCCCACCTCGACTGGGCCGAGCGGGTCCTTTTGGACCTCTCGCTCCCGGGCAAGCCCGGGCTTGCCTTCCTCGCCGAGCTCGCCGAGCGCCACCCCGACCTGCCCGTGGTGGTCCTCACCGCCTACGACGAGCCTGCCTTCAAAGCCCGGGCGGAGGAGCTCGGCGCTTCCGCCTTCCTCTCCAAGAACGCGCCCCCCGAGCGACTGGTGGAGGCGCTGAAGGGCCTCGCCTCGATCGAGGCTCCGAGCCCCGATCGCCTTTCCCCCACTGAGCGCACCGTGCTCTTGCTATTGGGCCAGGGGCTATCGAACCTCGAGATCGCCGAGCGGCTCGGCATCGAGGAGAAGACCGTCTACACCCATCGCCGCCACCTGATGTTCAAGCTCGGCCTCAAGAACGCGAGCGAGCTCATCCGCTTCGCCGCCCTCTACCACGCCGGGCTCCCGGCCGCCCAGTGAGAAAAATTCGTAGGTAGAAGCGCTCAGAAGCTTGTTGTATACCGGCACATGGAATGTGGTTCCTCGCCGCGTTGCTCCTGATCGCGCCGGGCGAGAAGCCGCCCGCCGCCCCGCCCCCGGGGAGCACGATCGAGCTGCTCCCCGGCGTTCATCGGCCCTTCGAGGTTTCGGGCGAGGGGATCACCGTCCGCGGCCAAAGGGGCGCGGTGATCGACGCCGGGGGCAAGGGGCACGGCCTGGTGGTGAGCGGGAAGCGGATCCGCGTCGAGAACCTCGCGGTCAAAAACACCGGTCCCAACTACGACTTCTACAACCCGGACAGCGCCGTCTTCGCCCTCGAGTGCGAGGACTGCGCGGTGGACGGCCTCCGGGCCGAGCGGGTGATCACCGCGGTCCGGGCCGAGGACTCCCCGGGCTTCGTGGTGCGCCGCGTGCGGGCGGTGGGGAACCGCCAGGGGCCGGG
>JALUED010000021.1 GCA_027053145.1 Thermaceae bacterium
GGGCCACGGAGGAGGAAGCCCAGTGGCTTTCTAGGCTTGGGGAGCTTGCGTTTTTCTCAGGGGTGGGGGCGAAGACCACGTTGGGCTTTGGCCTGGTAAGGAGGTACGAGCTGGATGGCCAAGGTGCGAAGAGCGCTCATCCAGACGGTGGGGCTGGTGGCCGATCCGCTGGTCGCAAGCCTTAGAACGCACCGGCCGGACCTCGTGGTCTTTGTCGCCAGCCCCGACTCGATTCGATTCGTTCGGGAAGCGCTCGAAGCTGCCCCCGTCCCCGACCACGCTGTGCTCACCGTGGACGACCCCGAGTCCATGGACGCGGCCTTTCGCGCCGGGCGCCGCGCTTACCGGATCCTCAAGGAAAAAGGGGCCGAGGAGCTCCTTGTGGACCCCACCGGCGGCACCAAGACGATGGTCGCGGGGCTTTCGCTTGCGCTCGCGGGGCTTGGGTTCACCTTCGTCTACGTGGGCGGCGCCAAGCGCGACGCGGCGGGCAAGGTGGTCACCGGCCACGAGCGCGTGCGCACCATGCCCGACCCCACCGAGCGCTACCACGTCTTCGAACAGCGGGCGTTTATGCGCGCGTGGAACGAGTGGCGGATGCCGTCGGCGGCGGCTGCGCTGGAGGACATCCTCAAAACCGGCGAGCGGAACCCTGAGCTTTTGAGCGAGCCCGAACGGCGCTACTTCGAAGGGCTCCTCCAGGTCACCCGCGGCATGCACGCCTGGGACCTCTTTCGCCACAAGGAGGCCCACGAGCGGCTGAGCCAGGGCCTGCCCAAGGCCCTCGCCGAGGCCGAGGCCTGGGGGCACGAGGGGAAGCTGAGGGTGCTCGGGGCGCTCAAGGCCCGCCTCCCCGAGCTTGAGGCCATCGCCAAAAACAACCTCTCCGGCCACCCCACCTTCCACGTGCTCGCGGACCTCCTTGCCAACGCCGAAAGAAGGGCCGAGGTGGGGCGCTACGACGACGCCCTGGCGCGGCTTTACCGGGCGGTGGAGCTCGCGCTTGAAGCCCACTTTTTTGAAACCCACCGCTTCTTCCTGGACAAACCCAAAAGCTGGCCCGAAAAGGCCCGAAGGCGCGTGGACGGGCGCCGCGTCTACGGTCTTTTTAACGTTCTCGAGCGGGCCGCCCAGCTGAGCTGGGCGCTTCGGGAAAAGGGCACGTTGCCCCTTCGCCTCTACGCCAAAAAGGACGAGCTCCGAAAGCTCACCGACGACCGCAACAAAAGCATCCTCGCCCACGGCGTGGTGCCGGTGGAGAAGGAGGACTACGAAAAGTTCAGGGCCTTCCTGCGGGAGCTCGGGCTAAAGCCCGCAGAGCCCTGGCCAAGGTGGTGGGAGGCATGAAGGAGGGCGGAAAGTACATCCTTGGGGCGCTGGGCATTCCCAAAAAGACCGGGGACAGCTACCAGACGACCCGCTACCGGCTTGGCGAGCGGATCAGCGAGCCGACGCCGCTTTTCATGCGGGCGCTGGCCGAGTTCTTCCCGGACTTCCACCCCGTTTTCCTCGTCACCCGGCGGGCGGAGGAAGCGGGCTGGCCGCTGGTGGAAGAGGTCTTCGGCTACTCGCCGGAGAAGATCCGGGTG
>JALUED010000022.1 GCA_027053145.1 Thermaceae bacterium
CTTGGCTCGAAACGGAGCGGGAGGAGATCCTCCGCGGCCTTTGGTCCACCGCGGTGGGTAAGGCGAACATGCTCATGGACGTCCACCGGGAGGACGAGGCCCTCGCCCTCCTTGCCGAGATGGAGGCCGCCTATTCCCTTGAGCCCCGCACCGCGCTTGACCTCGCCGACCTCTACTGGCGGCTCCACCGGCCCGAGGCCACCGCCCGGGTGCTCGAGGCGGTGCTCGACCGCATCGAGCCCCGGACCCGCCCCCGGGCCGAGCTTAACCTGGGCGCGGCGCTCCTTCGCGCTGGCGAGGTGGAAAGGGGGCGGCGCCTCCTTGAGGCCCTTGTGGCCACCGAGTACGACGAGCGCTACTGGGCGCTTTTGCACCTTGGGCAGCTTGAGGCCCTCACCGGGGCGCCGGAGCGGGCGCTCCTTGCCGCCCGGGAGGTGCGGGAGGTTGCCGAGAAGGTGGGGGCCAGCGAACTTTACCTGATGGCCCTCCTGCTCGAGGGGGAAGCCCTCCTCCGCCAGGGCCGGGCCAAGGAGGCGGCGAGCGGACCGCTTGCGCTCGCCATGGGATTCCAGGAGTTTTTGGGGCGCCCCTTTAACCCGGTGAGCCTCGCCCTTCTCGCCGAGGCCCAGGCGCTTTGGGGCAAGGGCAAGCAAAAGCCCTTGGAGCTCGCCGAGAAGGCTTATCGCCGGGCGGCCGAGTCCCGTGATCCCTACGCCGCGAGCCGGGCCCTTTTCGCTTGGGCGCTGGCGGCCAGGGACGAGGACAAGCTTGCCGCCGCCCGCCGGCAGGCCGAATTGGCCGGGCACCGCCCCTGGCGGGATTTCCTCGAGCGCGTCGCGCTAGAGGACCTGTTCGATGCGCCGAAGGGCTAGGCTTGGGGCGTCGTCGGGCAGGTCGCGGTGGGTGACGAAGCGGATCCGGTTCCTGCCTAGGGCAAGCGCCCGCACCCCTACAGCCTCAAGCCGGCGGCTGAAGGCGGGAGCATCCTCCACCTGGAGGTAGACCATGTTGGTCTCAGGAGGCGGGTCCACCTTTAGCCCGAGCCCCTCGAGGCCCTCGGCGAGGGCGCGGGCCAGGGCGTGGTCGCGGGCGACCGTTTGCTCCCAGCCGGAAAGGGCCACGAGCGCCGCTGCCGCCAGCACCCCGGCCTGGCGCATCCCCCCGCCGAGGACCTTGCGGTAGCGCCGGGCTTCGGGGTAGCGCTCCTTGGAAAGGAGCAACGCGCTCCCAACCGGCGCGCCAAGGCCCTTGGAAAGCGAGACCATAAGGGTGTCGAAGCCCCGGGCGAGGGCCGCCGGGGGCTCCCCTAGCGCCACCGCCGCGTTCCAGATCCGGGCCCCGTCGAGGTGGACCTTAAGCCCGTGGGCCCGGGCCTCAGCCAGGAGTCGCTCGGTAAGCGGCCGGTCGAGGACGGTACCCCCGGCCAGGTTGTGGGTGTTTTCCAGCCAGAGCATCGCGGTCGGCGCTTGGTGGGGGGATTGGTGCACCGCCGTCGCCACCGCCTCGGGGTCCGGGCGGCCCCGGGGGGCGGGCAGGGAGCGGAGGAGGACCCCGGCGAGCAT
>JALUED010000023.1 GCA_027053145.1 Thermaceae bacterium
CGCATCCGCGGGGCGGCGGGGGGAAGCGCCCGGTCCCGGTCCACCGGCCGCACCCAGAAGGTGCGCACCACCCGCCTCACCTTGGCCTCCAGACGGGCTCCTTTTGCCCCAGGCGGTGGTTGATCACGCGCCCGAGGGCAAAGAGCAGGTCAGAGAGCCGGTTCAGCGCGCGCAGGGCCTCGGGGTTCACGGGCTCGGCCTCGGCCAGCGCCACCGCCCGCCGCTCGGCCCGGCGGGTGATGGCCCGCGCCAGCTGCACCGCCGCCGCCGCCGGGTGGCCGCCAGGGAGAACGAAGTGCTTTAAGGGCGGCACCTCGGCCTCCAGGGCGTCAATGGCCTGCTCAAGCTCGGTGACGTCCTCGGCGGTAAGACGCTTGATGTAGGCCTCCCCCGAGCTCCCCTCCGGTGTCGCCAGGTCCGCCCCGAGGTCAAAGAAAAGCCGCTGCAAACGATCAAAGAGCGCGTCGAGCTCGGCCAGGGGCTCGGGCAAGAGGCTCCGCGCCAGGCCGAGGGCGCTGTTGGCCTCGTCCACGTCCCCGTAGGCCTCGACGCGAAGGGCGCTTTTCTTCACCCGCTCGCCGCCAAAGAGCGAGGTCTCCCCCTGGTCCCCGGTGCGCGTATAGAGCGGCATCGCTCCTTAAAGTTTACCCCCCTAGTTGGGCGCGCCCGCTTCCGGCTTCGGAAGCGGGCAGCCCAGGAGGGAGGGATTCCTTCTAGACCCAAATGCGGCCTATTGACAGGATAGGACCGCCTAAAAGGACACTTGTCCCAGGTCTAAACTAAGTCCCATGCGCCCTACCTGGCTGGAAGTGGACCTCGGGCGGCTCGCCGAGAACTACCGCCTGCTCGCCACTCGTCTTTCCCCAAAAACCCGGGTGATCGGCGTGGTCAAGGCGAACGCCTACGGCCACGGCGCCCTTCCGGTGGCAAGAAGGCTGCTCGCGCTCGGGGCCGCGCGCCTCGCGGTGGCCACCGCCGTCGAGGGGGCCGAGCTCCGGGCGGCGGGGATAAAGGCCCCCACCCACCTCCTCGGCAGCCTCCACCCCGACGAGGCCGAGGACGCGCTAAAAGCGGACCTCATCCCCACCCTGGCAACCCTCGAGGCCGCCAGGGCCCTGGCCCGGCTAAGGCCGGGGGCGCTCGTCCACGTCAAGGTGGACACCGGGATGGGCCGGGTTGGCGTCCGCCCGGAAGCCCTTTCCGCCTTCCTCGCCGAGGTCGAGGGGATGGGGCTTTTCGTCGAGGGGCTTTTCACCCACTTCGCCGTCGCCGACGAGGACGAGGCCTTCACCCGGGACCAGCTCTCGCGCTTTCTCGCCGCCGTCCAGGGCCTTAAAAAGCGCTACCTCCTCCACGCCGCGAACTCGGCGGCGATCCTCGCCGGCATCGCGACCGACCTCGACTTCGTCCGCCCCGGCATCGCCCTCTACGGCCTGCCCCCGGACCAGAGCTTGAAAAGCCCCTTGAAGCCGATCCTTGCTTGGAAGGCAAGGCCCACCCTGGTCAAGAACCTGCCCCCCGGTCACGGGGTCGGCTACGGCCTGACCTGGAAGGCAAAGGGCGGCGAGCGGGTGGCCACCCTCCCCTTCGGCTACGCGGACGGCTTCCCCCGGGCGCTTTCGAACCGGGGCTTTTTGCGGCTAAAGGGGCGCTACGTGCCCGTGATCGGGCGGGTGAGCATGGACCAGACCACCGTCCTCGTGCCCGAGGGCACGGGCCTAGAAGACGTCTTCGAGGTCGTCACCCCCGACCTCGACGAAAAGACCAGCCTCACCGGCCGCGCCCGGGCGCTGGGCACGATCAACTACGAGCTCGCGACGAGGCTCGCCGCTAGGCTTCCACGGAAATACGTCGAGTAAGGACTGTTTTCTATTGCAGAATACCTGCACCATAACCAAGCGCCTAAGTGTGGTCCTGGACGAAGCGCTTTTGAAGGAAGTCCAAAAGCTCACCGGGGCCCGCACCAAGAAGGAGGCCATTGAGACCGCCCTTCGGGCCTACGTGCGGGAAAAGTGCGTCGAGAACCTCATCCGGCTCGCGGGCTCGGGGATCGTGGACTGGGACTTAAAAGACCTCAAGGCCTACCGCGAGCAGGCCGCTAATCCCTAAGACGGAGCTCGACCCAAGGCACAGCCCAGACTGCCAGCAAACTACCGAGCATGCCTCCTATAGTGAATGGATTCCGCAAAAAGGTCTGCAAGGCGTCGGCACCGTAGCGCATCCAGAAAAAGAGCAAAAACAAGCCCCAACCAACAAGCCAAATGGAGACCGTGATGAAGCGCACCTTCGTGGTATTCGCATCCTGTTTACCCATACCGCCGACTCCAAATCTTACCCGTCCTTCGTCGGTTCTAGCCCTAAAATCCGCGGCAACTCCGCTTCCAGCGCCCGCCACTCGAGGGCAAACGCTGACCGCATCCTGCTGGGATCTCCGGTGTTGCCCTCGAGCAGCATGTGAAGCTGGTCCGGCGTGATCGGCGCCCCGGGCAGCCGGGAAAGGAGCGAAAAGAACCCGACCGGGAGCGAAAGCAAAGGCTTTTTCGAGCCAAGCGCGTCGCGCACGAGCAAAACGAGCTCCCGGTAGGTGTACTCCTTCGGGCCCACCAGGGCGTAGGCCTCACCGATCGTCTCCAGCTTTTCCAGGCTTTGGCTCAAGGCCTCGGCCACGTCGCCGGCCCAGACAGGGCGGAAGGGGTAGTCGCCGGACCCGATGATGGGAAGGAAGGGAAGCGGCATGCGAACGAGCCCTTTCAGGATCTTCCCGAAGAACTCGTCCCCCTCGCCGAAGACGAGGCTGGGGCGAAAGATCGTCCAGTCAAGGCCGCTTGCCCGCACGATCTCCTCGCCCCGCGCCTTGGTTTCGAAATAGCGGCTCTTCGTCCCCCGCCGGGCGCCGAGGGCGGAGACGAAAAGCAGGCGGCGGACGCCGAAGGATTGCATCGCCTCCACCACCCGCCGCACGCCCTCGACGTGGACCGCCTCGAAGGTCTGCTCGCGCTCGCGGATGATCCCGGCGAGGTAGAAGACGGCGTCGGCTCCGGAAAGGGCCTCAAGGCCCTCCCCTTTCGCCGCATCGCCCTTCCGGTAGCGAACACCCTCCAAGGGACCCCGCCCACGCCGCGAGAGGGCCAAGACCTCATGGCCCCGGGCGAGCAGCGCGCGGGCCATGTGGGTGCCCAAGAACCCCGAGCCGCCGACCAGAACCAGGCGCATTTACTAAGTATGCTAAAGCCATGACCCGGGCGCGGGACTGGCTCCGCCAGGCCGAGAACGACCTCGAGCTCGCCCGGCTGGCACGTGAGGCCGGCCGGCACGAGTGGGCCTGCTTTGCCGCCCAGCAGGGGGCGGAGAAGGCCGTAAAGGCGCTGCACCTGCACCTCGGCCAGGAGGCCTGGGGACACACGGTGGCCAAACTCCTGAAGGAACTCCCCATCAAGGTGCCCGGGCAGCTCGTCGAAGAGGCCAAGTTTCTCGACGCCTACTACGTGCCCACCCGCTACCCCGACGCCTTCGCCGAGGGCACGCCCGCCGAACACTATGGCCCCCTTCAGAGCGAGGAGGCGATCCGCCATGCCGGTGCGATCCTTGACTTCGTCCGTACGCAGATGGCCAGGCCCGGCCGAGGTTGAGGCGGCGCTAAGGCGCTGGGCCAAGCACCTGGACCTGCCCGGCCTCGTCGCCCTCGGCTACTTCGGCTCCTATGCCCGGGGGGACGCCGGGGTGGGAAGCGACCTCGACCTCATCGCGATCGTCGAGGCTTCCGACCTTCCCCCACCGCTTCGCGCCACCCGGCTGCCCTTAGAGGACCTCCCGGTCCCCGCCGACGCCCTGGTCTACACGAAGGCCGAGTGGGAGGCCCTCAAAAGACGCAGGGACCGCTTCGCCAAGACCCTTCTCAAGGAGACCCGCTGGCTCCTTAAGCCCCCTTAGCCGTAGCGCTCCTCCCTCCAGGGGTCGCCGCGGGGGTGGTAGCCCCTTTCTTCCCAGTAGCCGGGCTCGTAGCGGTCAAGGAGCTTTAGCCCTAAAAGCCACTTCACGCTCTTCCAGCCGTAGAGGTGGGGCACCACCAGGCGCAAAGGGCCGCCGTAGGGCTCGGGGAGGGGTTTTCCATCCAGCTTGTAGGCGAGGATCACCCCGGGCTTTAGGGCCTCTGCAAGCGGCATCGCCGCCGAGTAGGCGCCGTAGGCGAAGGCGAGGAGCCACCTGGCCTCGGGCTTCACGCCGGCGAGCGCGAGCACCTGGCTTAGCGGCACCCCCTCCCAAAGGGCCCCTTCCCGTGTCCAGCCGGTGACGCAGTGGAAGTCGTGCCGGACAGCCTCGCCACCGAGGGAGAGGAGGTCAGAAAGGGCAAGGTCGAGCGGGCGCTCGACCCGCCCCCGCACCCAGACCCGGTAGGCCGCCGGGGGCGGCAGCTTGGCCGGGGGCACGTAGGTGAAGACCGGGAACTTCTTCGCGGGCACCTGGCCCGGTGGCAGCGACATGCCCCCAGCCTAGGCGATCGCTAAGAGGGCAACCCTCGCCCAGCTCACTTAAAGAAGACCCGCACCTCCTGGTTGCCAAAAAGCCCCTCGTAGACGACGCGGAGCTCGGTCCCCGGCTTCGGGGGCAGGGGACGGCCGAGGCTGCCAAGGCTGACGAGGTCCCCGGGCTTTAGCATCTTGCCGTCGGCCTTCAGGTCCTGAACGAGCCAGAGCACCGCGTTCAAGGGGTGGCCGAGGATCGCCTTGCCGGGCACGGCCATGACCTCCTCGCCGTCCTGGTAGACGTGGACGGTCATCGCCGCCAGGTCGCCGGCGGCCAGCCGCTCGGTGGGGATCGCCGCCCCCATCACCCCGAGCCGGGCGCCGACGTTGATCGCGGTGATCACCGGGGCGGTGAGGGGGTCCCCTTTTCGCACCAGGAGGTCCGGGAGCTCGATGAAGGGGATCACCGCGTCCAGGTGCTCCCAGACCTCGCCGATCGTTTTGGCGCGGTTGATCCCGAAGTCCTTCACCCGCACCAAGAGGTCGGCCTCGGCGAGGGGGCGGGCGCCAAAGCGCGCGGGAACCGTGGCCCCGTTTTTGAGGAACATCCGCTTAAGGAGCTGGCCCCGAAGGGGGTGATCGATGCCGAACTTCTTTTGCACCGGCTTGCTGGTCAACCCCACCTTGTAGCCCACCACCGGCCCGAGCGGCACGGCTAGCCGCTCGACGAAGGCGTCCTGGATCCGGTAGGCCTCTTCGAGGCTCTTCACCTTCGGCGCCACCGCCGGGACCTTGGCCATGAAGGCCACGTAGAGCGCGTCGGCGGCGACGTTCACGGCCACGGCCAGGGCCAAGACCGCCATCCCAACCAAGGAGCCTGCGACCAGTTTTTTCATAGTAGGCGAATTCTACGCCTTTTCGCCGCGGCGGTACCAGACCACCTCGACGCGCTCGAGCGTCACCAGCCCCTCCTGGATCAGCTCGTCGAGCTCGGGCAGGAAGGCCTCGATCTTCTCCTCCTTGTCCACGATCTCGATCATCACCGGCAGGTCCTCGGACAAGCGCAATACGCGTGCGGTATGGATGCGCGAGTGCCCGCCGTAACCCATCACCCCGCGAAAGACCGTGGCCCCGGCGAGGCCCCGCGCCCGCGCCCGCTCCACGATCACCTCAAAGAGCGGCCGCCCCTTATAGCGGTCCGACTCGCCCACGAAGATGCGTAAGAGCTTGGCTTCACCCCGGAGTCCCACGGCTCACCTCCCGGCCAGGACGACGCCCAAGAACGCGGCGGCTACCCCCAGGATAAGCGAACCCAGGGCGTAAAGGAGCCCGAGCCCAAAGGCCCCCTCCCTCAAGAACCCCAGGGTCTCGTAGCTGAAGGTGGAAAACGTGGTAAAGGCGCCCAGCACCCCCACGGCGAAAAAGAGCCGGAGCTCAGGGGAAACCAGCGTCCTCAGCGCGGTCTCGTAGAACCAGCCGATCAAAAAGCTCCCCACCACGTTCACGAATAGCGTCCCCCAGGGGAAAAGCCCGCCAGCTAGCTGCTGCACCCAACCGGCCAGGGCGTAGCGAAGCACCGCCCCCAAAGCCCCCCCCCAGCGCCACGTAGAGA
>JALUED010000024.1 GCA_027053145.1 Thermaceae bacterium
AAGAAGTCGAGGAAGGCGGCCACGTCCTTGAAAAAGTCGGGGTGGACGTCGCGGCGCACCCCGCCGAAGGTGAAGTAGTTGGGGAGCATCCGGGCGCCGGCGGTCTTCTCGGTGATCTCGAGAATCCACTCGCGGTCCCGGAAGGTGTAGAGGAAGGGGGTGATCGCCCCCAGGTCGAGCATGCTCGTGCCCAGCCAGACCAGGTGGCTCGCGATGCGGAAGAGCTCGAAGAAGATCACCCGGAGGTACTGGGCGCGCTTCGGCACCTCGACGCCAAGCAGGTCCTCCACCGCCAGGATGAAGGGAAGCTCGTTCTGGAGCCCGGAGACGTAATCCATCCGGTCGGTGTAGGCGATGATCTGGGGGTAGGTGCGGGCCTCCTCGATCTTCTCGTGGTTGCGGTGGAGGAAGCCGATGTGGGGCACCGCCCGGGTGATCCGCTCGCCGTCGAGCCCGATCACCACCTTCAAAACGCCGTGGGTCGCCGGGTGCTGGGGCCCCATGTTGACAATCATCTCGTCGGTGCGGCCCGGCACCGGCTCGAGGGTGGTGGGCCCCTTCACGCCTCACCCCCTTCCTCCCAGGGCGGGGTCTCGGGCCAGGGGGCCGGCTGCCAGTCGGGCAGGAGGTAGCCCCCGGTGTCGTAGCGCTTTTGCAAGGGATGGATCGTCCAGTCCTCTTCAAGCAGGATCCGCCTCAGGTCGGGGTGGCCCGCAAAGCGGATGCCCACGAGGTCGTAGGCCTCGCGCTCGAACCACTCAAGGCCGGGCCAGAGGTCGGTGACGCTCGGCACCACCGGATCGTCGTAGGGCACGTCGGTGAAGACGGTGACCTTCCGGCCGCTCGCCATGCCGTAGAGGTGGACCACCACCCGAAGGCCGTAGCCCGTGTCCATCCCGGTGAGCGAGCGGGGGTAGTCGAGGCCCTCGGCCTTCAGGGCCTCAAGCAGGGCCCGGTAGTCCTCGGGGTGGACGGCGTAGACCTCCTCGTCGAACTCGGTGGTCTTCCGATAGCGGAGCTCCTTCATAGCACCGGCACCCTCCCGTCCTTGCCGGGCTCGGCGAAGACGTCGTAGTCGGTGGGGACGACCTGGGCCTTTCGGTAGCGGAGCCTTCGGTCGGCGATCTTGTCGCGGAGCAGCAAAAGCCCCTGAAGGAGCGCCTCGGGGCGGGGCGGGCAACCGGGGACGTAGACGTCCACCGGGACGATCTTGTCCACCCCCTCCACCACCGAGTAGCCCTGGCGGAATGGGCCGCCCTGGTTGGCACAGGCCCCCATGCTGACCACCCACTTGGGCTCGGCGAGCTGCTCGTAGAGCCGCCGAACGCGCTTGGCGATCTTCTTATTCACCGTGCCCGAGATGATCATCAGGTCGGCCTGCCGGGGGCTGTTCCGAAAGAACATCCCCAATCGGTCGGCGTCCACCTTCGGGGTCCAGGTGGCCATCATCTCGATGGCGCAGCAGGCGATCCCGAAGGTAAGCGGCCAAAGGCTCCGGCTTCGGGCCAGGTTGATCACGTCGTCGAGCGTGCCGAGGATGATGTTCCGCGGCCGCTCCTCGGTGCCTAGTAGACCCACTTCAACACCCCCCTCAGCCAGGCGTAGACGAGGCCCGCCGCCAGGATGGCGACGAAAACGGTGACCTCGATGACCCCGAGCCAGCCGAGCTTGTCAAAGGCGGGCGCCCAGGGGAAGAGGAGCGCCGCCTCCACGTCGAAGATCAAAAAGAGCAAGGCGTAGAGGTAGTAGTGGACGCTGACCCGGATCTCGGTGGTCCCGATCGTGACCTCGCCGGACTCGTAGACCTCGAGCTTGGCGCCGCCCTTCGGCCGCGCCCCCACCAAAAGGCGGGAGAGCAGGATGGTGCCGTAGACGATGGCAACCCCCACCACGGCAAAGGCGGCCACAAGCAGCGCCGCCTCGAGCTGGGCTTGGTACTGCACCTGGCAGGCCCCCTTTCTCGCGCCCCCACGGGCGCACCCCGCTTATCTTAGCTAGAGCCCGAAGGGGCGTTTGCCCACTGGATTCCCATCTTGCGTCCTTAGAATGGGGGCGCGCATGCGGCGCTGGCTGACCCTGCTCCTCGCCCTAGGGGTTGCCCTGGCCAACCCCCGGATCGGCCTGCACCAAGGGTTCACCCGGGTCGTGCTCGACCTGCCGAAGCACGCCACCTACCGCGTCCTCGAGCGAAAAGGGGTTCTCCTGGTCCGCCTCTCCGGCTACGCGCTCAAGCCCCAGCGGGCCGCGGTGAAAAGCCCGGAGCTCCTCGAGTACGAGACCCGGGGCGCGGAGCTCGTCCTTCGGGTGCCGCCGGGGGTGGAGGCTAAGGCGTTCGTGCTCGAGGGC
Organism: Thermaceae bacterium; assembly: GCA_027053145.1. The sequence goes on from JALUED010000024.1 coordinate 2,347, forward strand.
ACCACCCCCGGCACCTACCGCCTCGTGCTCGACCTGAAAAAGGGCGCCGCCCAAGCGGCGAAAAAGCCCGAGCCCCCGAGGCCCGTGGTGGTCCTCGACCCCGGCCACGGCGGGCCCGACCCCGGGGCGGTGGGCTACGTGGTGGAAAAGGAGGTCACCCTGGACGTCGCGCTTCGGACGAAGCGAATCCTCGAGGCGCAGGGCATCCGGGTGCTCCTCACCCGCGACCGCGACACCGACCTCGCTCCTCCGGGCGAAAAGGACCTCTGGAAGCGCAAGGTCCTGGACCTCAAAAAACGCGCCAGCATGGCCGACGCCAAGAAAACCCTCTTCGTCTCGATCCACGTCAACTCGGCGCCGCGGCCGGCGGCGGGGATCGAAACCTACTACCTGGGGCGGGCGATCGACCCCGAGGCGCAAAGGCTTGCGGTCTGGGAAAACGGCGGCGGCGAGATCGGCCGGCGGCTCACCCAGGAGACCGAGACCCTCACCGACCGGGCGCTCAAAGACCTCGTGGCCCAGGCCAACCTCGCCTTCTCGGCCCAGCTCGCCCGCACCCTCCAGGCCCGGTTGGTGCAGGCCGCCGGCTCCCCCGACCGGGGGGTCCACTCGGCACCGCTCTACGTGCTCCGCTACGCCCGGATCCCGGCGGTGCTGGTCGAGGTCGGGTTCGCCAACCACCCCACCGAGGGCCGCCGCCTCGCCCGGCCCGAGCACCGCCAGCGCCTGGCCGAGGGGATCGCCGAGGGCATCCTGCGGTTTTTGGCGAGCGGCGCCTACGCGTTTAAGTAGGCCCGGGCGGCGAGGTCGAAGACCGTGTGGCCGGTGGACTCGAAGACCACGGTTCCAAGACCCCGGAGGCGTGCCCCTCCCGAGCGCGAGGGAAGACGGCGGCATGCGGGCATCCCCACCCTAAAACCGGGGCGGTAAAGTGGCCCTATGGACCTCGAGCTCGCCAGGTACATTGACCATACCCTCCTCAAACCGGAGGCCACCGAAGCCGACATCCGGCGGCTCGTGCGGGAGGCGCTCGACCACTACTTCTACGCGGTCTGCGTCAACCCGCGCTTCGTTCCGCTCGTGATGGAGGAAAAGGGCGCCGCCCCCCTCAGGGTGGCGGCGGTGGTGGGCTTTCCCCTGGGGGCGAACGCAAGCCCCATCAAGGCCGCCGAGGCCGCCCTCGCGGTGGCGCAAGGGGCCGACGAGATCGACATGGTGATCCCGATCGGCGCCGCCAGGGCCGGCGACCTCGCCGCGGTGGAGGCCGACGTGCGGGCGGTGCGCGAGGCCGTGCCGAGGGCGGTGCTCAAGGTGATTTTGGAGACCGGGTTCTTCGCCCCCGAGGCGCTCCGCCCCCTGGCCGAGGCCGCGATCCGGGGTGGGGCCGACTTCCTCAAGACCTCGACCGGGTTTGGGCCCCGGGGGGCGAGCCTCGAGGACGTCCGCCTTCTGAAGGAGGTCGCCGCCGGCCGGGCCGAGGTGAAGGCCTCGGGCGGCATCCGCGACCGCGAGACCGCCTGGGCGATGATCGAGGCCGGCGCCAGCCGCATCGGCACCTCGTCCGGCGTGCGGCTTGTCGAGGGGGCATGAAGCCGCTGATCCTGGCCTCGAAAAGCCCCCGCCGGCGGGAGCTCCTCGCCCGGCTGGGCATCCCCTTCGAGGTGCGCGCCCCCAAGGCGGCCGAGCCCCCGCCGGCGCCGCCGCCCGGGCGGTTCGCGCTGGAGCTTGCGGAAAAAAAGGCCCGCTCCGTTTGGGAGCCGGGGCGGTTTGCCCTTGGCGCCGACACCGTGGTCGCGATCGGCGACCGGATCCTGGGAAAACCCAAGGACCCCGAGGAAAACGCCCGCTACCTCCGCCTGCTTTCGGGCAGGACCCACACCGTCTACACCGCCGCCAGCGTGGTGGCCCCGGACGGGCGCACCCGGGGGGTGCTCGCCGCCCCCCGGGTCCGGTTCCGCAGGCTCGATGAGGACGAGATCCAGTGGTACGTAAAAAGCGGCGAGGGCCTTGACAAGGCCGGCGGCTACGGCATCCAGGAAAAGGGCATGGCCCTCGTCGAACGCGTGGACGGCGACTTCTACGCGGTGGTCGGCCTTCCCGTGCCCCGGGTTTGGGAAGTTCTCAAGGAACTCGGCTACCCTCTCCTCGAGGGGGGCTAAGGGCTTGGTCCGGGCGCTTTGGCTTTTGCTCCTTGGGCTTGGGGTGGTGCTCGCGGTGATGACGGCCCGCACCGCCCCCATGGTGGCGCCGGAGCTGCTCGGAAGGACGGCGCCGGTGCTCTCGCTCGGCCACCGCCTTGGGCAAAACCTGCGGGCGGCGCTCACCACGCTCGCCGACCGGCGGGACTGGCGGAGCGAGGCCCTCCGGCTCCGGGCCGAAAAAGCCGCCCTCGAACAACGCGTCCTGCGCCTTGAGCTCGAAAACGCCCGCCTTCGGCGGGTGCTCAAGGTTCGCGAAACCCAGGCTCCCGCGGTGGTGGCGGTGGCCCCGGTCATCGCCGAGGACCCAAGCGGGCTTTTCCGGCGGCTGGTGCTGGGCCTTGGCGCCGAAGCCGGCCTCGAGGTCGGCATGCCGGTCACCAGCGCCGAGGGGCTCGTGGGGGTGATCCTCGAGGTCACCCCGAAAACGGCCGTGGTTCGCACCCTGGTGGACCCCGAAAGCGCGGTGGGCGTGCGCCCCGAGCGCAGCCCGGGCCGGGGCATCGCCTACGGAAGGCCGCCGGATCGGCTTCGGGTGCGCTTTCCCCGGGAGGTTCGGGTCACGGAGGGCGACCTCCTCGTCACCGGCGCGATCGGCGGCCTTTTCCCCGAGGGCATCCCGGTGGGCCGGGTGGTGCGGGTCGAGCCCCCGGGGCCGGGGGCCCTCGTTTACTGGGCCTGGGCCCGTCCGGCGGTGCGGTTTTCCCTGCTCGAAGAGGTCGTGGTGCTGCGGAGGCTTTAGTGGCGGCGGTTGGGCTTTTCCTCCTCACGGTCCTTCTGGCCTCCCTCCTCGCCGGGCTCTTGCCCGATGCGGTCTCGCCCCCGGACCTTTGGTTCCTCTTCGTCGCCGCCCTCACCCCCCGGGTCCGGCCCGCCCTCGCCCTTGGCCTCGCCTTCGGCGTGGGACTTTTCGCCGACCTCGCCGGCGGCGGCTACCTGGGGCTCATGGCGGTCGGGCTCTTGATGGCGAGCTACGCGATCCTTGGGCTTTCCACCTGGCTCCGCTTCGAAGAGCCCCTTGGGCGCGCAACGATCCTCGTGGGGGCGTACCTCGCCAAGTGGTTCGGGGTCTTCCTGGTGGTCTACGTGCTCGGCCTCTTCCTCGTCGGCCCCCTCGACCTCGCCGGGGCGATCCTGAGCGAGGCCCTCCTTACCGCCCTTGCCGCTCCCTTCTACCTCCGGCTCGCAGAGGCGATCCTGGGGGAGATCGGCCATGCCGGCTAGGCTCCGGTTCATGCTGGCCCTCATCTACCTCGGCCTCGGGTTGCTCGGACTGCGGCTCTTTCAGCTTCAGGTCCTCGAGCACGCGCGCTACGTCACCCTAAGCCGGGGGAACTACCTGAAGACCGAGACCATCCCCGCCCCTCGGGGGCGCATCCTCGACCGCCGCGGGGTGGTCCTCGCCGACAACCGGCTGGCCTACGACCTCGTCTACGCAGGCGGGCCGGTGCGCTTTTTACCCCGCATCCTGGATCTTTTGGACCTAAAAGCGCTGCCCGAGCCTAAAGACGGCCCCGT
>JALUED010000025.1 GCA_027053145.1 Thermaceae bacterium
GTCGTCGCCGAGACCACCGGGAACCCCCGCGTTGCCGCGCTTTCCGGCCCCAACCACGCGGAGGAGGTGGGTCGGCTCCTGCCCGCCGCGGCGGTGGTGGCGAGCGAGGACCCGGCGCTTTCCAAAAGGGTGCAGGCGCTCTTTTCGGGTCCGGTCTTCCGGGTCTATACCCGGGACGACCTCCTCGGGGTGGAGCTCGCCGGGGCGCTCAAGAACGTTGTCGCCCTCGCGGCCGGGATGGTGGATGGCCTCGCCCTCGGGGACAACGCCAAGGCGGCGCTCTTGACCCGGGGCCTCGCCGAGATCGTGCGCTTTGGCGGGGCCCAGGGGGCGCGGCGGGAGACCTTCTACGGCCTCGCCGGCCTCGGCGACCTGGTGGCCACCGCCACCAGCCGCCATTCGCGAAACCGCTGGGCGGGAGAGCGGATCGTGCGCGGCGAGTCGCTCGAGGGGCGCACGGTCGAGGGGCTCCCCACCACCGAGGCGGTCCACGCCTGGGCGATGGAAAAGGGGGTGGACCTCCCCATCGTACGGGCGGTCTACCGCGTCGCCTTCGAGGGGGCCGACCCCGCCCACGTGCTCACCGAGCTGATGGGCCGGGAGCCGAAGGAAGAGTAAGGGATGTGGGACGTGGGGTGTAGGAAGTGGGTTTGATCTGAGGCCGACCCCCTACCTCCCACCGCCCACACCCGTTTATGGCTCCTTTTCCGGGTCCGGCGGGAAGTCGCCCCGGGCGTGCTCGACGTAGAGCACGGCGTCGATGTACTCGTACCGCATCTCCTCGTAGAGCTCGGGGGTGACGTGGGGGCGGACTTCCTCGAGGATCGCCTTGGCTTGGTCAAGGATGCCCTCGGCCTCCTCGAAGTCGCGGTCCTTGGCGGCCTTTTCCTTGGCGTGCATCAGCATGGTGCGGAAGAGGGTGAGCTTTTCGAAGGGGTCGGCCTCGTTCACGGGTAGACCTCCGAAAGAAGCCCGAGGAGGGCGGTGTTGAAGGTGGCGGGGGCCTCGAGGTTCGCCATGTGGCCGGCCCTCGGCACGGTGAGCATCCGGCCTTGGGGGAGTTTTTCCAGCATCCTAAGGCCCTCCTCCGGCGGAGTAAGGGCGTCCTCCTCGCCAAAGAGAAGGAGCACGGGGAAGTTCATGCGGGAAAGGAGCTCAAAGGAATCGGGCCGGTCGCGCATCGCAAGCAGGGCTTGGGCCACCCCCTCGGGGTCGGCCTCGAGGATCATCGCCTCGACGTTGCGGACGAGTTCGGGGCGCGTCCTTCGGGTGGTCTCGCCGAGGACGGCGTTTAAGAAGTCGGGGAGGAGGGCCTTCGCGCCCTCCCTCCGGACGCGCTCGGCGAGCGCGGTGCGCTTTGCCTTACCCTCGGGAAGGTCGGCGCCGGCCCGGGTATCGGCGAGGACGAGGCCCAAAAACCGCTCGGGGGCGAGGTCAAAAAGGCGGAAGGCCACGTAGCCGCCCATCGAGAGGCCGACGAAGACCGCCCGCTCGATGCCGAGCACGTCGAGCTCCTCCAGCACGCTCTCGGCGAACTGGGTGAGGGT
>JALUED010000026.1 GCA_027053145.1 Thermaceae bacterium
CTCACCGTCCCCACCGCGGCGAGGAGGCCGTAGACCAGGTTCGGCAGCCAGGCCGCCGCGGGGCCGATCGCCCCCACCCCGGCGAGCCGGGCGGCGGCGACCCAGAGCACGTAGTAGCCGAAGATCAAGAGCACCACGAGGGCGAACGCCCAGGCCGCCTCCCGGAGCGAGAGCCCCACCACCAGGGCGAGCCAGGCGAGCACCACCACCCCGGCGGCGTCGGCGTAGCGCCGGGCCAGGGGGAAGCGGGCCTTCGGGTCCACCCGGGCTAGCTCCCTGAGCTCCGAAAGGGTGAGCCCCTCGTACCCCCGGGTGGCCGCGCGCGGCCGGTAGCGGGCGGGGAAGGGCAGGGCAACCCGCTCCCAGTGCTCGACCGAGGTTCCCTCGACGCGCCAGGGGTGCTCGAGCACCCAGCTCCGTTCCACCCAGCGGCCGCGCTCGGCGCTCCAGACGACCCCCGAGGGCTCGACGACGCGGACGGCCTCGAGCACCGCGCCCCCCTCGGGGCCGGGGTAGACTCGCTCGGCGTAGTAGACCCCAAGCCCCGGCGGGGCGTAGCCCTGCTTGTACAGCACGCCCGAGGGCTCACTGCCGTAGTAGACCTGGTAGAGCTTCTTTTCAAAGCGGGCCTGAGCCCAGGGCTTGACCCAGGCGCTGTTTGAAAAGACGATTCCCGCCACCAAAAGGGCAAGGACGAGGATCGGGGGGAGGAAGGAAAGCGGCGCCACCCCGCCGGCGTAGGCGGCTTTGAGCTCGGAGTCCCGGATCAGCCGGGCAAGCCCCACCAAAATCGCGAAGACAAGGCCCAGGGGAAGCGCCACCCCCAGGGTGTAGGGCAGGCGGTAGAGGACGAGGAGGAGAACGTCGGCTAGCGGCGTGCCCCTCGCGAGCAGGGCCCCGGAGAGCGACGAGAGCAAATCGGTGGTGATCAGCCCCACAAAGAGCAGCACCCCGAGCAAATAGGGCAGGCTCACCTCGCGCAGGAGGTAGCGCTTGAGCACGCCCCGGATTATAGGGAGGGGCCATGAGAAAACCGCCCGGTGGATTGTCCAGCGGTCTCGGGCGTTTCCGTCGTCATTACCGCTCGAGTCCGAACGCCCAGGCGCCGGTAATGGCGCAGCGCCGCGAGCAGAAAGCTCATCGCGCTCTCCTTTCGCTCGTCCCCCTTCACCTCCACGTAGGCCAGGCGGCTATAGGCGTCCACCGCGGCAAAGACCGCTTCGTAGCCCGCCCCAGGCGAAGCCCGGCGTCGGTCCCCGGTCACCCGGTATCCTGGCCTCGCAAACCGGGCGAGCTTCTTGGTTCCAGGTGCAGGAAGATCCCCGGCGCCTCAGCCTCGAAGCGTCTAGCGTTTAGGAGGAAGCTTGGGTTCTAAGGCGGAAAGACGATTCAACCCTTGGGCCTTGAGGATGTGCCCCACCGTGCTCTTAGAGAGACCCAGCTTGTGGACGATGCCCTGGTAGGGCCAGCGTTGTGGACGAAGCGCTTTCACCTGCTCCCTAAGCCGCTCAGGGGTGCGCCTGGGGCTGCGCCTTGGCCTTGAGCTTCGATCCAAGAGGCCTGCTTCTCCTTCCTCCCGGTAGCGCCTGAGCCCCTTGTAGGCGGTTCTTGGGCTGACGCCTTGGGTTTCGGCGGCTTCCCTAACCGGGAGGCCTTCGTGGATAAGGCGGGACACAGGGATGCGCCTTGCTTGATAGGTGCGTCGCGCGTTCTTGTGGCTGCTCACTGGAGCCCTCCTCTTGTGCTGAAAGCCAAGCACTCACCGGCACTTGGGTTTGGGGCTTTGGTGAACAACGTGTTGGGAGGTTGCAGCTAGCCGCCTGGCGGTTGAGCGATTCCCGAAAGGCCATCGGTGATGAAGGGTTCAAGAGGGCCGCGCGGCCTGGGTTCCTTCACCAGCCTGGTCAGGTTGCCGGTCGTCTTGGGGCTATTGCGGTGGCCGAACAAAAGCCCAGGGCTTTCGCCCCCTTGCGGTTTCCCCCTGCTTACGCGGCATCCGACACAAGAAAGATTACGCCCAGAGCCGCCTTCACCCGTCGAGGACTTCAAACCCCAGGGCCTCGGCGCGCTCGACGAAGTACTGCACGTTCTCGCTTTTGACCTCGCCCCCCAGGCTCTTCCTTTCAAACTCCTCCTCGGCGGCGAGGATCATGGTCTCGGCGAGGCAGGCGGGTACCAGGTCGGGTCCGCCGAAGTGGAGGTCGAGGGTGCTTTTGGCTTCGCCCGGGAGCCGCACCACCCCGCCCGGGATCACCCGCACCCCGGGGATCTTCCGGACCTCGGGGTGGACGTCCGGGGGGACGCCTTCGTCGTAGATCCAGGCGCCGGGCTTTACGTGTTCGGCGCGGATCACCGGCTCGGGGTCGCTGGTGGCGGTGAAGATGAGGTCGGCCTCTTTGAGCCAAGCGTAGTCGGTGGTGGCCACGACCTCGGTTTCGGCCCCCTTTCGGGCCAGGTTCTTTTTCAGGCTCCCCGCGATCTTTTGGAGCCGCTCGGGGTCCCGGGCGATAAGGATGAGCCGGCCGAAGAGCGGTGCGATTTGGCGGGCGATGCCAAAGGCCACCACCCCGGTGGCCCCGACCACGGCGGCGGTCGCTTCCCTTGGGGTTTTGCCCTCTTCCTCGAAGCGCTTGAGGATGCGGGGGATGGCGGCCCGGACCGTGCCGGCGGTGAGGGCGCCCCCGTTCGTTACCTGGATCTCGGGGACGGCCTCTTGGACCCTTTTCCCCTTTTCGCCCACCACGCTCCAAAAGGCTCCAAGCCCAAAGACCGTGGCTCCGAGCTCGTGCGCAAGCCGGGCTCCTTGGATTGCCCGCCGGACCGCAAGCTCGGGTTTTTTCACGATCTGGTGGGGGAAGAGGGGAGCGGAGATGAGGTGGCAGCGGATTTCGCGACCGTCCTTGGTCTTCACCCCGCGGATTTCGCCGACCTTCATGGGGCGAAAGCGCTCGGCAACGCGCTCGATCCAGCTTCTTGGAATCAGGCCCCGCTCGGCCAGGGGGCGGAGCCAGCGGAACCGGGGCGACTGCCAAAGGTCCTCGAGGGTAAGAGGGTGAATCATGAAGGCGCAGACCACCGTCTTCTCGTCGGGAAGGGGAAGGGGCTCGCCGAGCTTGGGTTCGGTGCCCTCGAGGATCCGCCCCAGGTTCTCCTTGTAGCGCCAGAGGGCGAGGAGGAAGAGCGCCCAAGCAAGCCCTTTGCTCAAAGGATCAAGGGGCAGGAAGCTCGCCGCCAGAGCGAGCGCTAAAGCAAGCGAGAGCGCCGCCAGCGTGGCGTAACCGGTGGCGGCGTAGACGGCGAGGGCAAGGGCTAAGGGCACGAGCGCGTAAAGCGTGCCCAGCCCCCCCACCGAGAGCCCGGCGAGCACGCCGAGGAGCACCCCGGCGCCCCGGGCTCTGAGCGGCATCCGGGGGGCGAGGAAGGCAAAGGGGTAGAGGTGCCCAAGGTAGGCGAGGACAGCGGCGGCAAAGGTCCAGGGCGGGCCGAAGCCCGCGATCAGGTACACCGCGAGGTAGCCCTTTAGGAAGTCGGCGGCAAAAGCGGCGAGGAGGGCCCGGGCACCGAGCTTTTTGAGCGCGCTTTCAAGGCCGAGGTTGTAGGTTGAGGCAAGGAGGGGGTCCACCCCGGAAAGCTTCTTGGCGACCCAGTAGCCCACGGGCAAGGCCCCCAGGAAGTAGGCGAGGAAGAGCAGCAGCACCCCCAGCGCTTCCATCGGCGCCTACCTTACCAGGAAGCGAAGGCCTTGAAGCACCCCCGCGCTCGCCAGCGCCACCAGCACACCAGCGGTGACCACGCCGGCGGCAATTGCGGGCAGGGCGTAGCGCTTTTTCACCCCCAGTACCACCGCGAGCACGCTTCCGGTCCAGGCCCCGGTTCCTGGGAGGGGGAGGGCGACGAAGAGGAAGAGGCCGAGGGCACCGTAGCGCTGGACCTTTTCCTCCCCCTTGAGGCGGACCCGAGCCTCGAGGGCCTCCCAAAACCGCCGGAAAAAGGGGTAGCGCTCTAGGCGCGCCACAAGCTCGGGGAGGAGGAAAAGCAAGGCGGGCACCACCAACAGATTGCCGAGCACCGCCCAAAGGAGAGCCTCCCAGACCGGAAGCCCGAGCGCCACCCCGAGCGGCACGGCCCCCCGGAGCTCGACCACCGGCGCCATTGCGGCGAGGAAGACGTAGAGCTCGGCCACTTTCGGAAAAGTATACGCGCGGGGCCGCGCGGCCCCGCGCGCCGGTTCCGGGGCTTAGCCCCGCGCCTTGGCGGCGACCTCGACGAGTTTCTTAAAGCCCTCGGGGTCGCGCACCGCGATATCGGCGAGGACCTTTCGGTTCAGCTTGACGCCCGCAAGCTTCAGCCCGTGCATGAACTCCGAGTAGCGCATCCCGTTTTGGCGCGCGGCGGCGTTGATGCGGGTGATCCAGAGCTTGCGGTATTCGCGCTTTTTCTTCTTGCGGTCGGCGTAGGCGTGCTCGGCGGCGTTGAGGAGGGTTTCTTTGGCCCGGCGGTAGGAGATCGAGCGAAGCCCCCAAAACCCCTTAGCCCGCTTCAAGAGCCGCTTGTGACGGCGACGGCGTACGACTCCGGTTTTGACCCGGGGCATCGCTTACCTCCAGTCGTAGGGCAGGAGCACCCGGAACTTGCGGGCGTCGCCCTTGAAGAGCACGAACTTCCTGCCTTTGAGCCGGATCGTCTTGCCCGACTTCTTGTAGTTCAGGTGGCGCTTCCCGGTCTTGTACGCCACCTCCTTGCCGCGGGCGGTGATCTTGACCCGCCCTTTGGCGCCCTTGTGGGTCTTCATCTTCGGCATGCTTCACCTCCGCTGGCCGGGGTCCCATGGGGAGCTTTGGCCCGGACGCAGCGCCCGCCAGTCTACCACACGCGCTACTTTCTCGCGATGGGGGCAAGGACCATGTTCATGTCGCGGCCGGCGAGCTGCGGCGGCATCTCCACGGTGGCGATCTCCTTTAAGTCCTCGGCCACCCGGTCGAGGATCTTCCGGCCGAGCTCGGGGTGCGCCATCTCCCGGCCGCGGAACATGATCGTCACCTTGACCTTGTGGCCGTCCTCGAGGAACCGCCGCACGTGCCTGAGCTTCGTTTGGTAGTCGTGCTCGCTGACCTTGACCCGGAACTTAATCGCCTTTTGCTCTTGGCGCTTTTGCTTTTTGCGGCGCTCCTTTTCCTGCTGTTGCTGCGCGTAGCGCCACTTGCCGTAGTCGAGGATCCGGGCTACCGGCGGCTTGGCCGTGGGGCTTACCAAAACAAGATCGAGGCCCTTTTCCTGCGCGATCCTCAGGGCCTCTCGGGTGTCCACGATGCCAAGCTGCTTGCCGTCTTCGTCAATGAGCCGCACCTGCCGGACGCGGATCTCCTCGTTGATCCTATGCTCCCTGATTCAGCATCACCTCCAAGAGCGTTTCACCGAACGCTCAGAAACTACCGGCCCTAAGTGTACGGGGCGCGTGCGCCAGGCGCAAGCGGCGTTAGGCTTTGGGCGTGGTCCGGATCGTGCTCGTCGAGCCCGAGATCCCCCAAAACACCGGCAACGTGGCCCGCACCGCGGTGGCCCTTGGGGCCGAGCTCCACTTGGTCCGCCCCTTCGGTTTTCGCTGGGGCGATCCCCGGATGCGCCGGGCTGGGCTCGACTACTGGAGGCACCTTCGCTACATCCTCCACGATTCCTGGGCGGCCTTCCTGGAGAGCTTGCCCGAGGGCGCCCGCGTCTTTGCCTTCAGCGCCCGCGCCGAGCGCACGCTCTATGCGGCCCGCTTCCAGAAGGGGGATTGGTTGCTCTTCGGTCCCGAGACCCGAGGGCTTTCCTCCGAGGTCCTGGCCCGCTTTCCCTCGCTCAAAATCCCTACCCCGGGGCCGGTGCGCTCCCTGAACCTGGCGGTGGCGGTGGGGGTGGCGGCGTACGAGGCCTACCGGCAGGTCGCGGGGTAAACTGGGGCATGTTCAAAA
>JALUED010000027.1 GCA_027053145.1 Thermaceae bacterium
GGTTCACGAACCACGGCCGGCTCACCCTCCACCTCCGCCTGCTCGCCGGGCGGGAGGCCCACCACGTGCTCGAGGCCGGCACCAAGGCCCTCGCCCGCGCCCTCTACCAGGCGACGCGGATCACCCGGGAAGACGTGCCGAGCACGAAGGAAGTACTATGAGAAGCCTGTGGCCTGTGGCTCGTAGCCTGTGGAAAAAGCTATCCTCTTTTTCCCACGGGCCACAAGCCACGGGCTACAAGCCTTCCTGATATGAAGGCCCTCGTCATCGACTACGGCTCGGGGAACGTGCGGAGCGTGGCCAAGGCGCTCGAGGCGAGCGGCTTTGCGGTCCGGGTCTCGGCCTCACCCAAGGACGCCGAGGGCGCCGACCTCCTCGTCCTCCCCGGCCAGGGCCACTTCCGCCAGGTGATGGAGGCTTTTAAGGCCTCGGGCTTTGAGGACGCGGTGCGGCGGCACCTCGAGGCCGGCCGCCCCTTCCTCGGGATCTGCGTCGGGCTCCAGCTCCTCTTCGAGGGCTCGGAGGAGGCCCCCGGCACCCCCGGCCTCGGCCTCGTCCCCGGCACCGTGCGCCGCTTTCGGGCACGAAAGGTGCCCCAGATGGGCTGGAACCGGGTCTTCTTCCGGAGGGGTTCGCCCTTCGATGCGCTCGAGGGCCGCCACTTCTACTTCGTCCACTCCTACTACGCCCCCCTCGTCCCCGAAACCGAGGGGGAGGCCGAGTACGAGGGCACGCGCTACACCGCGCTTCTTGCCCGGGAAAACCTCCTTGCCCCCCAGTTCCATCCCGAAAAGTCAAGCCGAGCGGGGCTTCGTTTCCTCGAGCTTACGCGGCGCCATTTTGCGCGGCTTTGAGGTCCTCGGGCCGAACCAGACGCCCCTGGGCCCCCACCGCGGTGGTGGCGAGCGCCCCGGCCACGTTGCCGATCCGGGCCGCCTCGACAAGGGGAAGCCCCTGCAAGACCCCGTGCACGAACCCGGCGGTGAAGGCGTCGCCGGCGCCGGTGGTGTCCACCACCTCCTCGACCTCGAAGGGCTCGACCAGCGCCTCCTCTTCGGGCGTGGCCACGATCGCCCCGAGCGGCCCCACCTTAACGACCTGGCGCGCAATCCCCGCCTCCCGGAGCGCGGCGATGCCCTCGCTGATCGAGTCCGCCCCGGTGAGCTCAAGGAGCTCCCCTTGGTTCAAAAGCAGGTAGTCGGCGGGCCGAAGCCTCGGGATGAGCTCGGCCCCTGCCTGCCGCACAGCGCCCGTCCCAAGGTCAATAAAGACCGGAATCTTCCGCTTCTTCGCCGCCGCCATCGCCTTTACCGCGTACTCCCGCTGGGGCCCGCCCACCAGGGCGTAGGCCGAGACCACGAGCGCGTGGATGGTATCCAGCATGCGGGGCTTAAACCCGGCGGCGTCCAGGTAGCGGCTTGCGCCCGCGCTCGCCACCATGCTGCGCTCGCCGCCGGGAAAGAGAAAGACGAGCACGCTGGTGGTGGGGTGGTCGGGGTCCTCCTGCAGGTAGCGGAGGTCCACTCCTACCTTCTTGAGCCCCTCCAAAGCGATTGCCGAAAGCGGGCCGCTCCCCACCCGCGAGGCCAGGAAGACCGTGTGCCCAAGGCTCGCAAGCTGGGCCGCCACGGTGGCCGCGGCCCCACCGGGGCGGTAGAGCATGCGCCGGGCCGGCACCTCCTCGCCGGGCTCGGGAAGCCGGTCCACCAGGTAGATCAGATCTACGGAAACGTCCCCTACCACGAAGATGCGCATCGAAGCCGCCTCCTACTTGGCTTGGCCCACTATACCGCGTTTTTGGGCGGCGCCCCCAGCTCGGCGTAGAGCGCCTTGAGCGCTTCAGGCCCAAGGGCCTCGGCACGGACCTTGGGGTCCAGCCCCAGCGACGCAAGGGCCCGCTCCACCCGCGCCCGGTCGAAGCCGGCGGCCTCGAGGTTCTTCCTCAGCGTCTTCCGGCGGGCGCGGAAGGCGGCGTCCAAGAAAGCGAAGTAGCCAGGGTCCGGACGGACGCCCCGGGGGGTAAGCCGGACCACCGCCGAGGTCACCTCGGGCGGAGGAAAGAAGGCCGAGGGGGAGACCTCGCGGAGCTTTTCCACCTGGGCAAGCTCCTGCACCTTAAGCGAAACCGGGCCGTACGCCTTGCCGCCGGGCCGGGCGGCGAAGCGGTCCGCAACCTCACGCTGGAGCATCACCACCAGGCCGCGGAACCGGCCGGACCCAAGAAGCCGGAGAACCAGGGGCGTACCGATCTGGTAAGGGAGGTTGGCCACAAAGAGGCTCCCCTCGGGGACCTCCTCCCAGGGGTAGGCCAGGGCGTCGGCGAAGACCAGCCGGGCGCGACCGCCGAGGACCTCTTCCAAAAGGGGCTTCAACCTTAGATCCCGCTCGATGGCGGTGAGGTCGGCGCCGGCCTCGAGGAGGCTTAGGGAAAGCCCTCCAGGGCCTGGCCCCACCTCGAAAACCGGCTCCCCCGGGCGAACGCCGGCGGCACGGACGATGAAGGAAAAAAGGTTTCGGTCCACCAGGAAGTGCTGCCCAAACGCCTTCCTTGGGCGGAGCCCGTGGCGATCGAGGAGCTCGCGCAGGCCCTTCGGCGTGCGGGGGTCGCTCATTGCCCAAAGGTCATGGGACGGGCCTCAAGGCGATCCTCGTCGAGGATCAGCTCGAGGTACTGCCCGCGATCGAGGGCGTCGATCATGGCAAGGCCGTGCTCCTCGTCGATCACAATCGCATCCACCGGTGTGTGCCCATAGACCCCAAAGCGAAACCCCGAGCGCCTCACGTACTCGGGGGTCTCGCGCCACCAGGTCTTGGGTTCCCGGCTTTGGTAGAAAAAGGGGCTGTAATCCTGTAGCCAAGGGGTCGGCCCGGCGTGGGCAAACTGCACCCCCATAAACGCAAAGCTCTTAGGCCAGCGCTGGATCCACCGCGCAACCCCCGGCGGCAAGGGGTGCCCGCCGTACCGGGGGTCGAACTCGCGGTGCTCTATACCAAAAGCGTTTCCAAGCAACACGTCGTGGTGCACGGCAGCGTGGTCGTGGTTGCCCAAAAGCACGACGGCGTGCCCTCTTGACGCCTCCACGTAGCGCTTGACCTTGAGCAACTCGCTCACCTGGGCCAAAGCGGCCGCCCGCAGGTGCTCGGGATCCCTGGGATCGTAGTTCTCGATCCCGGTAAGCCGCCGGTAGGCTTCCAGGCTCTTGGGGTGCACCAAATCCCCCACCAGCACCACGCGGTACCGGCCCTCGCGCACCGGGGGGGTGGGAAGCCCCTCGGAATCCACCGCGTACGCGGCCCGTAGGGCACGCCAGAGCCGGTCAAACTCGGCGTGCACGTCCCCGATGGCGATGACCTTGACCATTCAGTCCTTGAGCAATGCCCGGAGCTCGCCGTAGAGCCGCTTGGTCTCCTCCGGGGTGCGTCCGTAGCCGCCGTACTTGGTGATAATCCGGGCGGCCTCCCTGCCCTTGCCCGCCGCCCGAAGCCGCTCGACCAAGCGATCAATCAGCTCATGGGCCTCGGGCTTTTTCGCCTCCCCCCGACCGGTGGGCGGGGTAAAGCGGCCGGTTTTCTCGTCGTAGTCCACCCAAACCTTTTCCATGCGGTAAAGGTGGCGCCCCACGCCGAACTTGACCGCCGCCCGCTTCAGCGCGTCGGAGAAGGCGGCTTTCAAGGACTCCCCCTCGCCCACATCCTCCTTGGTGACCCCGAGCACGGTGAGGCGGCACCTGACCGCGAAAAAGCCTTCCCCTTGGGCGAGGAGCTCGTAGGCGTCGCGCCATCCCTCCGGCCCCACCGCCTCGTCCAAGCGGTCGAGCACCGCCCGAACGTCCACGTAGGGCACCACCAGCGCCCGGCGCTTGTCCTTGGAAAGGGCCTCGACCCGCCAGCGAATCTCCTCCTCAGGGAAAGGCTCAGCAAGGCGCAGCCAAACGTCTTCGTCCACGCCCCCAGTCTACATTGACAAGCCCCCGGGCCGTTCCTAAGATGGGATCGGCTTTGGGGCGTCGTCTAATGGCAGGACAGCGGACTTTGGATCCGCCGGTCGTGGTTCGAATCCACGCGCCCCAGCCAAAATTTTTTTCACCCCTTCCTCGCATTCTGGCGTAAAGTGAAGACGGATGAACGCCCTGGTGGTAAGCGCCAACCCCACGATGCGGGCCTACCTCGAGGTCACGCTCGAGGCCGAGGGCTTCCAACCCCAAAGCCTCGCGGACACCGGGGAGGCCCTTCGCTACCTAAAGGAGCACACCCCCGACCTCATCGTCTTGGACGAGGAAGCAAGCGGCGAACTCCAGGCGATGGACTTGGCCTGGCGCATTAAGCGGGTGCGCCGGCTTAAAGACGTGCCGGTCGTGGTGCTCGTTTCCGTCGCCGACCAACGCACCAAAATCGCCGCCCAGATGGCGCGGGTGGACAAGCTCCTGACCAAACCCCTGACGGGCGGCGAGTTCCGCTCCTTTGCCCGCAACACCATCCAGCTTCGCTCCCGCCACTAGGCAATGCGCGTTCTTCGCCTGCTTGCCCTTTTCCTTGCCGCCGCCCTCGCCGTAGGGATTTTTGGGGCCGCTTGGATCGCCTGGAAGTGGAGCCGAGACCTTCCGGGGCTTGAAGCCTTTGAAAGCCTCCGCCTCACCGCCACCACCACCCTCTACGCCCGCGACGGCACCCCCATCGCCACCCTCGCCTCCGTGGAGGACGGCCGCGCCGTCGGCCGCCGGCTTGTAAGCCTCGACGAGGTCTCGCCGGCGGCGGTAGCCGCGATCGTGGCCAGCGAGGACCGGCGTTTTTTTCGCCACCACGGGATCGACTGGATCCGCTTTTTTGGCGCCCTTTACCGCACGCTGCGGGGCGACCTCCAGGGTGGAAGCACGATCACCACCCAGGTGATCAAGAACACGCTCTTAAAGGAGCTCGCAAGCCAGCGAACGCTTGAGCGCAAGTTCAAGGAGTTTTTGCTCGCGCTCGAGCTTGAGCGCCGCTACACCAAGGAAGAGATCCTCGGCATGTACCTGAACGTCGCTTTCTGGGGCGGCAACCTGACCGGGATTGCCGCCGCCAGCGAGGCCTACTTTGGCAAGGACCCAAGCCGCCTGAGCCTCGCCGAAGGGGCTTACCTCGCCTCCCTCATCCCCGCCCCGAACGCCCGCTACCAGGACCTCGCCGGCACCCTGGCCCGCGCCCGCCGGCTTATCCAGGAGATGGCCCGGGAGGGCTGGATTCCCGAGGCCGAAGCCGCCCAAGCGCTTAAGGCCCCCATCGTGCCGCGCGGCTGGCAGGCCCGCTACGACAAGGACGGGAAGCTCCTTGAAGCCAAGCTCGTGGACCCCCGCGCCCAGGTCCTGCCCGACCTTGCCGCCAAGGTCGCCCCGCGCTTTGTGCTCGCGGTACGCAAGGCGCTGATCGAGCGCTTTGGCGCCGAGCGAGTCTTTGGCCAAGGGGGTCTACGGGTCACCACCACGCTGGACCTCGGGATGCAGGCCGCCGCCGAGGCCGCGGCCCAATACGCGGTGAAGGCCGGGCTCATGCCCGACGGCGCCCAGATCGCGCTGGTGGGACTTGAGGCCAAGACCGGGGCGGTGCGCGCCATGGTGGGCGCCCGGCCGGGGACCGAAGGCGAGTTCAACCGCGCCACCCAAACGCGGCGCAGCCCCGGCTCCGCGGTCAAGCCCTTCGTCTACGCCACCGCCCTCGAGGCCGGCTGGACCCAGGCCACTCCGGTCTGGGATCGCGAGGTCAGCTTCCCTGACCCCACCCAACCGGGCGGGGTCTGGAAGCCCAAGAACTTCTCGGGAACCTTCCTAAACCGAACGATCACGATCCGATACGCCCTCGACCGCTCGCTCAACATCCCCGCCATCCTTACCGCCGAGGCCATCGGCACGGAAACGCTGGCCGAAAAGCTCCAACTCCTCGGCTTTACGGTCCCGAAACACCCAAG
Source organism: Thermaceae bacterium (assembly GCA_027053145.1). The sequence continues at coordinate 5,942 of JALUED010000027.1, forward strand.
CCTGGCCATCG
>JALUED010000028.1 GCA_027053145.1 Thermaceae bacterium
GTCCGGGGCCGCGTCGTGGGCATGCCGATCCTCGAACGGCGCTACGCAAAGGCCGAGGCCCGCACCCGGCTCGGCCTGGACCCCAAGCGGCTCACCCTGCTCGTTCTGGGCGGCAGCCGAGGCGCCCGCGTGTTCAACCGCGAAGCCCCGAAGCTCCTCGCCCCCTTCCTTGACCGCATCCAGGTGCTGCACGTAAGCGGGCGCGGACGTCTAGCCGAAGTCCATCGGCCTGGGCAGGGGTACCATGCGGTCGAGTTCGTCGAGGGCCCGCTCGCGTGGTCGGCGGCGGACCTCGCCCTGACCCGAGCAGGCGCGGTGACCCTTGCCGAAGCCGCCTTTCATCGGGTTCCCCTGATCCTCGTTCCCTACCCCTACGCCGCGGACGACCACCAGCGCAAAAACGCCCTCCGCTACGTCGAGGCGGGAGCCGCCCAAATGGTGGAGGAGGCGGAGATCGGCACGCTACCCTCGGTTCTTAAGGCCCTGCTTCGCCCTGAGGTGCGCGCGCGCATGGCCGAAGCCCTCGCCGCCCTCGACCCCCAAGGAAGCGCAACGAAGATTGCACGCACCATCGAGGAGGTCGCATGAACACGCGCATGCATTTCATCGGTATCGAGGGCGTGGGCATGAGCGCCCTTGCCGAAGCGGTACGGGAGCTCGGCGCCGTGGTGACGGGCTGCGACCTGCGCCCCGGACCCGCCGCCGAACGCCTGCGCGAAAAAGGCGTTTTGGTCTGGCCAGGCCACGACCCCGCCCACGTGGAAGGGGCCGAGCACCTCGTCGTTTCCAACGCGGTGCCCGAGAACCACCCCGAAGTGGTGGCCGCACGCCGGAAGGGGATTTTCGTCGAAAAACGGATCGAGACGCTGGCGCGGGTGCTCAAAAGCCGCCCCAGCGTGGGCGTAAGCGGCACCCACGGCAAAACCACCACGACCGCGATGATCGCGTTCATCCTCGAGGCCGCCGGAGAAGACCCCATGGCGCTCGTGGGTGCTCGGGTGCCCGGATGGCGGGGCGGGTTCCGCCCCGGAAAGGGGCCCGTGGTGGCCGAGGTGGACGAATCCGACCGGCTCTTCCCCAAGGCCCAGGTGGATCTCGCAGTGCTCACAAACCTCGAGGACGACCACGTCGGCGACCCCGAACGTCCCACCTACCACGCAAGCGAAGCCGAGCTCAAGCAGGCAATGGCCCGCTGGCTTGGCGCCGCCAAGCGGGCGATCCTGCCCGAGGATCCCGGCCTTGCCTCCCTTTGGCCCAAGGGCATTCCGGTATGGACCTTCGGCCTTGAGGCGGGAACGGTCCGGGCTGAAGGGTTACGCCTCGAACCCCGCGGCGCCCGCTTCACCCTCGTCTTTGAAAACCAGCCACTTGGGCCGATCGCCCTGAACGTACCCGGGCTTCACAACGTGCAAAACGCCCTCGCCGCTGCAGCGGCCGGGCTCCTGCTTGGGCTCTCCCCGAAAGCCATTGCCGAAGGGCTCTCGAAGTTCGTCGGCACCGGAAGGCGTTTCGAACGGGTGGGCGAATACCGTGGCGCCCTCGTCTTTGACGATTACGCCCACCATCCGACCGAGCTCGTTGCCACCCTCAAAGCCGCCCGGACGTTTGGACGCCGGGTCCGCGCGGTCTTCCAACCCCACCGCTACCTTCGCACCGCCCGCCTCCTGGACCGCTTCGCCGAAGCCCTCACCCTCGCCGACGAGGCCCTCGTGCTCGAGGTCTACCCCGCAGGCGAATCCCCCATTCCCGGCGTGAGCGGCGCCGCCCTCGCCGAGCGGGCTCGGGCTCTGGGTGCGAACGCAAAGTTCCTAGACCGCGAGGAAGCGCTTCGGTACCTGGCCCAAACCCTGGGCGAGGGGGATCTCCTCATCACGCTCGGCGCCGGCGACGTCGGTCGGCTCGCCCGCCGGCTCGTTGAGGAGGCTCCGTCGTGGAGGTAAAACGCGTCCTTCTCAAGGACTACACCACCCTCGGGGTAGGCGGCCCCGCCGAGCTTTGGATCGTGGAGAACGAAGACGACCTCCGCCGCGCCACCGAAGCCCCTTACCGGGTGCTGGGCAACGGCTCAAACCTGCTCGTTTCGGACGCCGGCGTCCCGGAGCGGGTGATCAAGCTCGGCGGCGTCTTCGCCCAGGGGGAGCTCACCGGTTGGGTAGGAGCCGGGAGCCTGCTCCCGCTTTGGGTGCAGGAGGCCGCCCGGGCCGGGCTTTCAGGGCTCGAACCCCTCTTCGGCATTCCCGCAAGCGTCGGGGGCGCGGTGCGCATGAACGCGGGTACCCGCTTCGGCGAGATCAAGGACGCCCTCGCCGAGGTCGAGATCTTCCATCAAGGGACCTTTCACCGCCTTCCCCCCGAAGCCCTCGGGTTTGGCTATCGGCAAAGCCGGCTCCCGCCCGGGGCCATCGTCACCCGAGTGCGTTTCGATCTAAAAAAGAGCAACCCGGAACGAATCGCAAAACGCATGGCGGAGGTCGACGAAGCGCGAAAGCGCCAACCCAAACGCCGAAATGCGGGCTGCGCCTTTAAAAACCCTCCAGGCGACGCCGCGGGACGATTGATCGACCGGGCCGGCTTTAAAGGCCTGCGGGTTGGAAACGCCATGATTAGCCCCGAGCACGCCAACTTCGTCGTAAACTTGGGAGGAGCGACGGCGCGCGAGGTGTGGGCGTTGGTCAAACGGGTGCAAGCGGCGCTTAACCTGGAACTGGAATGGGAAATCTGGGGCGAGGTGGAACCGTGACCCGCCTTCTCCTCGCCCTACCCGTCCTCGGGCTCCTCGGGGTTTTAAGCTGGCTTTGGCCCCCGCTCACCCGCATCGAGGTCCAAGGGACCGAGCGGCTTGGCCCCGCGGCCGTCGCCCGCCTTGCCGGGCTTTATTCCGGCGGCTCCTGGCTTTATACCCCCCTCGGAGCCGAACGGAGGATCGCCCGCCATCCGCTGGTGGCTAGGGTACGCGTGTTTCGGCCACGGCTCGGGGTGGTGCGCATCGAAATCCAAGAACGAAAACCCTTTGCCCTTTGGGAAAACGCCCTCGGTTTTCCCGGGGCCCGCCGCTTGGGCGTGGTTCTCGACCCCGAGGGGCACCCCCTTCTCCTCGCCCACGCCCCGCGCAGGCTGCGGGGTCCTGAGCCCCAGTTGGAAGCGGCGCTTCGCCTTGCGCGCGCCCACCCCCGGGCCCAGGAAATCACCTTTGACCCCTTCGGGTTTAGCCTAAACTTTGGAAAGCGCCGGGTTTGGCTAGCCGAAGCCAACCTCCCGGTCCCCAACCCGCCCCGCGGCCACGTGTATGCTTGGGGGGTGAGTGTAGGCCCATGAGCGGACGGCTTTTGCTCGGACTCGACATCGGAACCAGCAAGACCACCGCGGTCATCGGCGAGCTCGTTTCCGAAAACGAGCTCGACGTCATCGGAAAGGGAACCGTGCCCTCCGAAGGCATCCGCCGCGGGACGGTGGTGAACCTCGAGCGGGCCGCTGAAGCCATCCGCAGGGCGGTGGAGATCGCCAAGAAAACCCCCGCGGTCGAGATGGACCGGGTCTTTCTCGCGGTCGGCGGCCCCCAGCTTCAAAGCCGCACCTCGAACGGGCTGGTGACGGTTCGCCGCGGGCAAATTTTCCGTCCTAAAGACGTCCAGCGGGCCATCGAACAGGCGCAGAACTACCCCATCAACGAAGACGAAAAACTCCTCCACGTCGAGCCCTTGGAATTCCGGGTGGATGGCCAAGAGGGCATCCACGACCCGGTAGGCATGGCCGGCCAACGGCTTGAGGTGAACGTCCTCCTTGTCACCACCGCCGCCGGCCCCTTAGTCAACTTGAAAAGGGCGGTGGAGGCGGCCGGGCTCCGCATCGAAGGGCTCGCCGTGGCGCCCTACGTGGCCGGCCTCGCCGTGCTCGAGCCCGAAGAACGCGAAATGAACACCATCGTGCTCGACATGGGGGCGGGGACCACCGGGATCGGCTACTTCAAGGAGGGCAGGCTAGCCTATGCCGGCGCCCTGCCGCTGGGCAGCGAAATGGTGAGCAACGACATCGCCAAGCTCCTCAAAATCCCCTTCGAAGAGGCGGAACGCATTAAGAAAAAGTACGGCGTGGCCATCCCCGACCTTGCCGATCCCGAGCTCATCGTCGAAATCCACCAAGGGGGCTTGGCCAAAGGGGGCATCCCTGCCCCCGAGCTTGCCCGGATCATCCGCCCCCGGGTGCGCGAGATCTTCATGCTCGCGCGTAAGGCCCTCGAGGACGCCGTCGGCCCGGTGGAGGTGGCCGCGAGCAAGCTCGTCCTCACCGGCGGAGGGGCCCTGCTTCGCGGGACCGAAGACCTCGCGCGTCGGGAGTTCGGGCTCCCCACCCGATTGGGTCGCCCCGTCGGGGTGCAAGGGCTTGCCGACCAAGTTGGATCCCCCACCTGCGCGGTGGCGGTGGGGCTTTTGCGCTATGGGGAAAAAGCGCCTAAACCTTCCCGGCTGCCCTTCGGGCTTAAAATAGCGAGAAAGGCGGAGGAGGAACCCGAGGGAAACAGCTTTTGGGAGAAGGTCAAAGCCTTTTTTAGGGACTTTTTCTAAAGGTGGGGACGATGGCAGGAGCAATCATCAAGGTCATTGGACTGGGCGGTGCGGGCAACAACGCGGTCAACCGGATGATCGAAAGCGGCCTTTCCGGGGTCGAGTTCATCGCCGCCAACACCGACGCGCAGGTGCTTTCCAAGTCGCTCGCGGACATCCGGATCCAGCTCGGGGACAAGCTTACCCGAGGGCTCGGGGCCGGCGCCAACCCCGAGATCGGCGAGAAGGCGGCGCTGGAAAGCCAGGACCTGATCGCCGAACACCTGGAGGGCGCCGACCTCGTCTTCATCACCGCCGGCATGGGCGGCGGAACCGGCACCGGCGCCGCACCGGTGGTGGCCGAGATCGCAACCAAACTGGGCGCGCTCACGATCGCGGTGGTCACGCGCCCTTTCACCTTTGAGGGCCCCAAGCGGCGCCAGGTCGCGGAAGAGGGCATTGAGCGCCTGCGGGAGCGGGTGGACGCCATGGTGGTGGTCAACAACGACCGCCTCCTGCAAGCGGTGGACAAAAAGGTGAGCATCAAGGAAGCCTTCCTTATCGCCGACCGCGTGCTTTATCACGGGGTCAAGGGCATCTCCGACGTGATCAACCTCCCCGGGCTCATCAACGTGGACTTTGCCGACCTTAAGAACATGCTCACCGGAGCAGGCCAAGTGCTCATGGGCATCGGCGCGGGCCGAGGCGAAAACCGGGTGGAGGAAGCCGCCCAAAGCGCCATCACCAGCCCGTTGCTCGACCGCAGCATCGAAGGGGCCCACAACCTCCTCGTCAACGTGGTGGGCGACGAGAACATCACGCTCGCCGAGGCCTCGGAGGTAGTGGAGAAGATCCGGGCCGCCACCGGCGTCGAGGAACCCGACATCCTCTACGGCATCACCTACGACCCGCGGGCCGGCGACGAGCTTCGGGTGATCCTGATCGCCTCCGGCTTCAACGAAAGCCCGGGCCGGTACCTGAACGGTCCTGCGGCCAACACCCTACCCCCCATCGAGCCCATGGACCCCCACAACTACGAGATCCCCGCCTTCATTCGTTACGGCGACAGCTAATCCGCATAGGGCGGCACCGAGAGGTACTTGTAACCAAAATCCGGGGCGATCGTCGCCACCCGCTTGGCGGGCCCTAGCGTTCGCGCGAGCGCTAGGGCCGCGGCCACGTTGGCCATCGAGGACGGGCCGAGGAAAAGCCCTTCCTCCCGCGCAAGGCGAAGGCCGAGCGGAAACGCCTCCTCCTCGGCCACAAGCAGCACGCCGTCGAGGAGGGAGGTGTCGAGGTTTTTGGGTAGGAATCCAGGGCCCATGCCCATAAACCCGTGGCTTCCAGTCCTTCTGGCGTCGCCGTGCCCAAGCACGGGTAGCGCCTTGGGTTCTA
>JALUED010000029.1 GCA_027053145.1 Thermaceae bacterium
CGCGGGGTTTGAGCTCGAGCCCCGCGCGCCGGGCGTACTCGGTGGGGACGAGGAGGGCGGCGCTCGCGCCGGTCGCCGACCGGAGCGCCGGGAGCCAGCGGTCCTTGAGCGCCCAGGCGCCCCGGGTGCGCACCTGCACCAAGAGGACCCGGTCGAAGCGGTCCACCACCAGGCCGGGGAACCCGTCGGCCTCGGCGTGGATCAGGCGGTGGTGGGGGCCGAGCCCCGCGCGGCGGCGGGCGGCGGCCTCGATCCGCGTCCGGAAGAAGGCGGAATCCAGCGGGCCCGGGTCAAAGCGGTAAAGCCGCAGGGCGGCACGGGCTTTGGGTTCCAGGTAGCCGACGCCCAGCGGCTCGCCCTCCGCGGAGAAGAGCCGGGCCACCCCTTCCTCGCCCGGGAGCTCGGCGAGCTCGTCGGCGTAGACGGTGGGGTAGAAGTTCTTGACCTTCTTCTCCTTGCCCGGCTTCAGGACCGCCCGCAGCATGCCCCTAGGATCGCACGAGGGCGCGCAGGGCGGTGAGGTCGGCGGGGAAAAACCGGCCGATCCCGAGGTCCTGGAGGACGGGTTGGGCCATCGGGTGTTCGGGCAGGCGGAGGAAGGCTTCCCGCAAGGCGTCCGCTTCCCCGGCGCGAGAAGGTGCTACGAGGAAGAGGTGGGAGAAGCGCCGGGTGTCGGAGACCTTGGCGAGCCGGGTTCCCTCCCGGGATAGGAGATCGAGGCTTTCGTAGAAGTCCTTGTAGAGGAAGGCGTGGTCGAGCCGGCCGGCGCGCAACGCCGCGAGGACTTCGTTCCAGGAGGAAAAGGCCACGAGCTCCCCCGGGGCGTGGCCCGCCTTTCGGAGCAGCCGTTCGCCGAGGAGGCTCGCGAACTGGCCGGGCACGTACCCCACCCGCGCGCCGGCGAAGGCCTCAAGGGATGCGGGGGTGCCCTTGCGCACCACGAAGGCCACCTCGTCGTAGCGGTCGTTGCCGGCGAGGGGGATGAACTCGTGCTTGTCGGCGAGCTCGAGGGCGTCTAAGGGGTTGGCATAGATCAGCTCGAGCTCGGGCCATAGCCGGTAGAACTCGGGGAAGTCGGCGGCCGGCTGGAAGCCGAACTCGCCTCCGGTGGCGGCGCCCAGGACGACAAAGAACTCGATCCAAAGGGGCAGGTTGCGGGCGGTGTCGTGGGGGCATACGGTGGCTCGCATCCAATCGAGGGTAAGGCCTTGCTGCCGTAGACTCTGGGGTATGAAGCTCTTCCTGGTCACCAATGAGCTTTCCGCCGAGGGGCCCGGCCGCGTCGAGGCGGTCTACCTGGTCGCCGCTGAGAGCGAGGAGGAGGCGCTGAAAAAGGCGCGTGCCCGGGGCGGCGAGGCCGTCCGCAGCCAGCGGGTCCGTCCCCTTCGCTTCGAGCCCGACGGCACCACCCTGGTCTGGATGGGCCTTTTGGGGGGCGAGGTCGAGCGCGCCGAGGGCCGGACGAAAAAGAGCAGCGGGATGCGCATCGAAAGGTGAGCTGGGAGGG
>JALUED010000030.1 GCA_027053145.1 Thermaceae bacterium
CTCTTCGGCGAGCTGGATGATGAACTCGCCGAGGTCGGTCTCCCAGACCTCGACGCCCTGGGAGGCAAGGAATGCGTTCAGCCCGAGCTCCTCGGTGAGCATGCTCTTCGCCTTGACGGCGAGGCGCACGCCCTCCTTTTTCACGATCTCCCCGAGGATCCGGTGGGCGTCCTTGGGCCCCTCGGCGAAGTGCACCACCGCGCCCTTTTCCAAAAGACGCGCCTCGGCCTCCTCCAGGTAGCGGTCGAGCCGGGAAAGGACGTGCGCCTTCACCTGGGCGGCAAAGTCCCGCCAGGCCTCGACCGGAACCTCGGCGTAGGCCCGCGCGCGGTTTCGGTCGAAGTGCAGGGCGGCCTTGGTGACCGACGCGCGCACCTCCGGTCGGCCTGAAAGCAGCGCCCGGCTTTCCTCGGGATAGGCCCTAGGCGGCATTCCGCGCCTCCCACAAAAGCTCGGCCAGGTGGCGAACGGGGATCGGCTTGCCCCGCCGCCTCATCCGCCCGGCCAGGTGCAAAAGGCAGCCGGCGTCGGTGGAGACGAGGGCCTCGGCCTCGGGGAGGGTGTCGAGCTTGCGGTCGGCCATGGCCACGCTGACGTAGGGAAGCTTCACCGAGAAGACCCCGCCAAACCCGCAACACTCGCGGTCGGCCTCCCAAGGCACGAGCTTGGCACCGGCGTTTTCAAGGAGCAAAACCGGCTCCTTTTCAACCCCAAGCTCCCTCAGCGCGTGGCAGCCGTGGTGGTAGGCGAGGGTCCGCCCCCTTAGCCCCTCGCCCAGCTTCTCGACCCCGAGCACCCGCACGATGAACTGGGAGAGCTCAAAGGTCCGCTCGGCGAGCTCCACCGCCCGCCGGTAGTCCCGGCCAAACCCCTCGAAGAGCTCGGGGTAGTGGACCTTGAGCATCGAGCCGCAGGATCCCGAGGGCAACACCACGTAGTCGTAGCCTTCGAAGACCGCGAGGGTGTGGCGGGCCATCCGCCGGGCCTCGTCCCAGTGCCCCGCGTTGAAGGCGGGCTGGCCACAGCAGGTCTGCCCTCGAGGGAAATCCACCTCGACCCCGAGCGAGCGCAAAAGCCGCACGGTGGCGACCCCGGCCTGGGCGAAGAACTGGTCGAGGAGGCAAGTGGCAAAAAGCGCCACCCTCATCGGGCCGCCCCCTTCCGCATCGCCTCGGATTATACGCCTTGCTTCCGCTTAACCTGCACGGCCTTGCCCGGACGCTTACCGCCTCCCCGCCTGCTCTGCTAAACTGCAAGGAGGTCGGCGAACGCATCGCCGGCGCCGGCGCGCATGTCGGTGTCGGCAAGGGTCTTTGCGAACGAGGCCTGACCTTGACCGTGGTCCTGGCGGATCCGGCCAAGGCAGGCCCTGCTTGAGGAAAGGAGGTTGGTGCGCATGAAAGCAGGAAGGTACATCCTGATAGCGACCCTCTTCTTCGGGTTGGCTCTGGCGCAGAAGACGATCACCCTCAAGGCCTGGACGATCGGCCCCGACGACCCCTCGATCACCCGGCTCAAAAACCTCGAGGCCGCGGTGGAGCGGCTGAACGCCCTCCTCGAGATCGAGGGCGCGGACTACCGCGTAAAGCTTGAGGGCGACTTCGACACCACCGACTGGGACCCCTACCTTCGGCGGGTCCTGCTCGCCTTCCAGTCGGGGGAGGCCCCCGACATCGTGCAGGCCTCGGCGGCTCCGCTGATCGGCGTGTGGGCCACCGCCGGCTACATCGCCCCGATCACCGCGGAGACCAAGCAGTACGGCACCTTCAAGGACGTCTTCCCCACCCTCTGGAACGCGGTGACTTATAAGGGCGAGGTCTACGGCGTGCCCCAGGACACCGAGGCCCGCCCGCTTTACTTCAACAAAACGCTGCTCAAAAAGCTCGGCTGGTCCGACGCCAAGATCGCCGAGCTGCCGCGGATGATCGCGGAGGGCAAGTTCACCTGGGACGACATGCTCGCGGTGGCCAAGGAGGCCCTAGATAAGGGCGTGATCGAGCGGGGCAAGGGCTACTACCACCGGCCCAAGAACGGCCCCGACTTCCTAATGTGGTACCGCGCCTTCGGCGGCACCGCCTACGACGAGGCAAGCGGCAAGCTGGTCTTCGACAAGGCTGCCGCGCTCCGCTACTTCACCTGGCTCAAAGCGGCGGTGGACGCCGGCGTCCTGGAGAAGGACCGGCTCGACGGCAACTGGAAGCGGTTCCACCAAAACATCACCGCCGGTAAGGTGCTCTTCTTCTCCGGCGGCACCTGGAACTGGGCGGAGTGGAAGACCCAGTGGGTAAAGGACAAGGGCGGCGAGGACTGGCTCTGGCAGAACTTCGGCTTCGCACCCCAGCCCGCCCACGAAAAGGGCGGTAAGCCGATTACCCTTTCCAACCCGCAGGCCTACATGGTGAGCGCCAACTCCAAGCACAAGGCGCTGGCCGCCAAGCTCCTTGCCTTTGCGATGATGCCCGACCTCGACGCCCGCCACGCGGTGGGCTCCGGCCACCTGCCGGTGCTTCGGGCCACCGCGAGCCTGACCAACAACCGCTTCATCCGCGAGGTGAGCTACCTCCTCAACTACACCACCTTCGCGCCTCAGCACCCCGACTTCCCCAAGTGGCAGGACGCGCTCTACCGGGGCGTCTCCGCGGTGGAGTCGGGTCAGGTGAGCCCCAAGGAAGCGGTGGAGGTGGTGGCCGCCGAGATGAAGCGGGCGCTTAAGGACCAGGTGATGATCAAGTAGACACGCCCCCGGGCCCCCGGCGGCAGCCGGGGGCCCTTTTGGAAAGGGCCACGATGCGGCGCTACCTCACGCCCCTTTTGTTTTTAAGCCCGGCCACCCTTTTAATCCTCCTTTTCTTTTTCGTTCCGGTGGTGGCGACGATCCTCCTCTCCTTCACCGACCTTTCCACCACCACCTTCCAACACCCAAGCTGGGTAGGGCTTAAAAACTATCAAGACCTGCTCGCCGACCCCTTCCTCAAAAAGATCTTCCTAAACACCGCCAAGTACGTTTCGCTCACCCTGGCCTTCAACGTAGGAATGGGGCTTTTGCTCGCGCTCCTCACCAGCCTCGTCCCCGAGCGGCTTGGCAACCCCTTTCGGGCGCTTTGGCTCCTGCCGCGGATCCTGCCCCCGGTGGTCTACGTCTTCATCTGGCAGGGCCTTTTGGCCGAAGCGCCGATGGGGCTCGTCTCCGACATCCTGGGGGTTTCCAAGAACTGGCTTTTGGCCGCGCCGTGGACGGCGGTGGTCCTGGCCAACGGCTTTGTGGGGGCAAGCTTTGGCATGCTCATCTTCACCTCGGCGATCCGCTCGATCCCCCGCGAACTCTTCTACGCCGCCGCGGTGGACGGGGCCACCACTTGGCAGACGATCCGAAGGGTGGTGCTGCCGCTCCTTGCCTGGCCGATCCTCTTCGTCACCGCCTACCAGACCCTCTCGCTCCTGACCTCGTTTGAGTACATCCTGCTCCTCACCGACGGCGGCCCGGGCTTTTACACCACCGAGGTCTGGTCGCTAAGGGCCTACCACCTCGCGCTTTCCAACTACTTCGGCAACGTCGAGTTCGGCCTGGGGGCGGCGATGGCCGCGGTGCTGGTGGTGATCGGGGTGGCGGTGAGCCTTTTCTACCTCAAGATCTTCAACTTCAAAGCGCTCGTCACCGAACCCAAGATCGAGGTCTCCTAAGGAGGTCGTGATGCCGCTATTGCCCAAGAACTGGCCGCTTTGGCTGCTCGTTTTAGCGCTCATCTCGCTGCCCATCGGCGTGGGGCTTTTATGGCTCATCCTTACCGCGCTCTTTGACCAGGTCCACGGGCTTCGCCCGGTGGGGGCGTTCTCCCCGGAGAACTGGCGCTTCCTCACCGAAGGCTCGGTGGGGGGGCGGCCCTCGATCTGGGTGGCGCTTAAGAACTCGGTCCTTTTCGCCGCCGCGGTGGCGGCCCTTGAAGTCCTGATCAGCTCGATGGCGGCCTACGCCATCAGCCGAATGCAGTTCCCCTTCCGCACCCCCTACCTCGGGATGATCCTGGTGCTCCACGCCTTCCCGGCGGTGAGCCTCTTGATCGCGATCTACTACATCCTCCGGGTGCTCGGGCTCTTCGACACCCTGATCGGGGTGATCCTGGTCAAGGCCTCGCTCGAGCTGCCCCTTGGCATCTGGCTGATGAAGGGCTTTTTTGACCAGCTCTCCTGGGACATGGAGATGGCCGCGCTGGTGGACGGGGCAAGCCGCTGGACGGTTTTTTGGAGGATCGCGATGCCGCTCGTGCGCCCGGGGATCCTGGCGCTTGGGACCTTCGCGCTGCTTTCGGCCTGGGGCGAGTTCATCCTGCCCTTCACCTTTATCGTCTCAGGCAAGAGCTGGACGCTCGCCCTCTACATGCAGAGCTTCATGCGGGAGGCCTTCGTGGACTACGGGTTGATGGCGGCGGTAGGGCTTTTTTACGCCGCTCCCGTGCTCCTTTTCTTCCTGCTCAGCCAGCGGTACCTCCTCAACATCTACTCGGGAGGGGTGAAGGGATGAAGCGGGGCATCCCGGTGCGCCTCGAGGGGCTCTCCAAACGCTTCGGCAGGGTCGAGGCGGTCAAGCGCCTCGACCTGGAAATCCAAGCCGGCGAGCTGGTCGCCTTCCTCGGGCCTTCGGGTTGCGGCAAGACCACCACGCTCTTGATGATCGCCGGCATCTACCGCCCCACCACCGGGGCCATCTACTTCGGCGAACGCCGGGTGGACCCCCTCCATCCCAGGGACCGGGACGTGGGCATGGTCTTCCAGTCCTACGCCCTCTACCCCCACCTCACCCTCTTTGAAAACATCGCCTTTCCCTTGCGCCTAAAGCGCGTGCCCGACGCCGAGGTGAGGGAGCGGGTGCAAAAGACCGCCGACCTCCTTGGCATCGGCCACATCCTCGAGCGCCGGCCTGCCCAGGTCTCCGGCGGCCAGCAGCAGCGGGCGGCGCTCGCCCGGGCCTTGGTTAAAGAGCCCCAAGTGCTCCTCTTGGACGAGCCCCTTTCCAACCTCGACGCCCAGATCCGCCTCTCCGCCCGGGCCGAGATCCGCAGGCTCCAGCGCGAGCTCGGGGTCACCACCATCTTGGTCACCCACGACCAAGCCGAGGCGCTAGCGATGGCCGACCGGGTGGCGGTCTTCTCCATGGGCGAGCTGCAGCAGTACGACACCCCCGAGGTCCTCTACCACCGCCCAAAGAACACCTTCGTCGCCGGGTTCGTGGGCTCGCCGCCGATGAACCTGATCGAGGGCGAGTTCACCGGCGACGGCTTCAAGGCCGGCGAGCTCCGGCTCCCGATCCCCGGCGCCCCCACCGGCAAGGGCTGGCTCGGGGTGCGGCCCGAGCACCTTGCCCTCGGCGAGCAAGGGGTGCCCGCCCGGGTGCTGGTGGTCGAGCCGCTCGGCCGCGAGGCGCTGGTGGTGGCCGAGGCGGCGGGGGTCCGGCTGCAGGTCCTCTTACCCGAGGATCGGCGCCCCGCGATGGGAAGCGAGACGAGGATCGTCTTCCCCGAACCCAGCGAACTCCACTTCTTCGATGAAGCCGGGCGCCGGATCGGCCCCCGGTGAAGGGCCCCGGGCTCTGGCCCACCTTGAGCCCCCAAACCGCCGAGCCCAGGCCGGCGAGCACCACCGAACGCACGCCCGGCGATCCGGGAGGTGGCCCGCGGCCAACGGGTCCGCCGCTGCAACCGGGAGAAACGGCTCCATCCCTCAAGGAGGTGAGGGGGCCGCCGGTCCCGAAGAGCGCTCCATCCGCTTCGGATCGGTGGGGCTCGAAGCCCTTCGCCTGCGCGGGTCCGCCTCTTTAGGCCGGCCACCCCCTAGACCAAGCGGTCTTCGTTCATTAAAATTGATAGCGGCAGACTCATGACGCAGCACGCAGGGAGGGATGCCATGAACG
>JALUED010000031.1 GCA_027053145.1 Thermaceae bacterium
GCTCGAGGCCGCCTACGCGAAACTCGGCGACGTCACCGCCGCGATCGAGGTCCTAAACCGGGTCGGCCTTTCCGACGCGGTGCTCTGGCGGGCGCGGCCGATGGAGCTTTCCACCGGCCAAAAGGAGCGCTTCCGCCTAGCCCTCCTGCTCGCCGAGCGGCCCGCGCTCCTCCTCGTGGACGAGTTCGCCGCCCACCTCGACCTGGCCACCGCCCGGCGGGTGGCCCGGGGCCTTTCCAAGTTCGTGCGCGAGGCCGGGATCACCCTGGTGGCGGCCACCCACCGCCCCGAGGTGCTCGAGGCCCTCGAGCCCGACCAGGTGGTCTATGTCGGCTACGGGTCGGTCTGGGTCGAGGCTATTCGGGAGCCCCCACCTCGCTGAGGTCCACCCAGATCATCCGCCCCCTTCGCCGAGGAACAGGGATCGGCTTTTCGTAGCGACGGGGGTTTTTCAAAACCCAAGCCCAAAGCAGCCGCCCTTGGGCGTAGGCCTGAAGAAACCCCCCAGCCCGGTGCTTATCCTCGTGCTCCTCCAGCTCGCGAACGGAAAAGGGCCCGAGCACGTCCACGACCTCGACCTCGCCGATCAGCTGGCCGCCGGTGACGATCCCGATCCGGCCGCGGACGCGGGTGGGGGACTTGCGGATTTCCCAGGTCTTCTGCCCATCCACGATCATGGAAGCGTAGGGCTCCCGAACGATCAGGCCTCGCTTCGGTGTTTCCACCCCCTTATTATGGTTTTGGTTGTGCGGAGGCTTCTCGCGATCTTTGCCCTTTTCCTTCCCCTGGCCTTAGCGCAATCGCCCCAAGACTTGGCGAAAAAGGCGGTTTCGGATTGGCTATCCGGGAAGTACCGGATCCATCTCTGGCAAGCCGAGGGCCACCCCTTGGAGAAGGGGTTGCGCGTCCTCGAGCGCGCCCTTCGATTCCCGCCCCCGCCGCCCGGGCTTGAGGTCAACCTGGACGCCCCCGCGGTCGAAACCCACGGACCGGTGGTGGCGGTACGCTACCCGGCCGCCCTGGGCGAACGCACCGGGGAGGTCATCGTAGAGCTCAAAGGGGGTAAGGTCCAAAGCGTCCGCTGGCAACCCGAGGGCGGCCTGCTCCCCCCCTGGGCAGTGGGCCCCTACAGCGGCCCGGTCTTCCTCCTTTTGGGGCTTGGTTTTTTGCTGTCCCTAAGGTTTGGCGCGCTCCGCACCTACTGGGTGCACGCCGCGGTCGCGATCCGGCTTCGCGCGCGTCTTTTTCTTTGGACCCAAGCCGGGCTCTTTGCCGCCTTTGCGCTCGGGGCGGCCCTAGCCTACGTGAACCCCGCCCTTGCCCGCCTCGTCCAGGAGGTGGTGGGCGCCGGCATCCGCCAGATCGGCCTCGAGGCCGCGTTCCAAAACGGCCCCCTGGGCCTTGCGGCGGCGATCTTCTTCTGGAACCTAACCCGGGGGCTCCTCCTCACCACCGCGCTCCCCGGGTTGCTCTTTGGCATTCCCGCGCTTTTGGTCAACCTATTGCGTGACTTGCTCCTTGGCTTTGCCCTCTCGCCGGGGGTGGTGCCGCTCGGCCGGTTCCTAATGCACCTGCCGGTGATCGTGCTTGAGCTCGGCGCCTACAACACCGCCGTTTTCGGCGGGCTTGCGCTCCTTGGCGAGGTCCTCGCCGGCCACAGCTACCGCCGGGGCGCGGAAATCCTTTCGCTCTCGTTGCTTCCGGCCACCGTGTTGCTCTTTTTCGCCGCCCTATACGAAGCTTTTGAGGTGATGCTGTGAAGATCGTCGTCGTGGGAGCGGGCGCCTGGGGCACCGCCCTCAGCGTGGTGCTTGGCACCAAGGGGATCCCGGTGGCCCTCTTTGCCCGGCGGAAGGAACATGCCGAAGAACTCGCCCGCACCCGTGAAAACCGCCGCTACCTGCCGGGCGTCTTCCTCCCCCCCTACGTCCGGCCCACCGCCGACCCCGAGGCGGCCTTCCAGGACGCGGCCTTTGCGGTGATCGCGCTGCCGAGCCGGGCGCTTCCCGAGGCGCTTTCAGGCCTGCCCAAAGCGCCCTTCTACGTTTCCGCCACCAAGGGGCTCTGGTTTGGCGAAAGGGGCTTGCGCCGACCGAGCGAGGTGATCGCCGAAGCCACCGGCAACCCCCGCGTCGCCGCGCTTTCCGGCCCGAACCACGCGGAAGAGGTGGGACGGCTCCTCCCCGCGGCGGCGGTGGCGGCCGCCGCCGACCTCGCCCTGGCCCAGGACGTGCAAGAGGCGTTCACAAGCCCCGTCTTTCGCGTCTACACCCGGGACGACCTGCTTGGGGTGGAGCTTGCCGGGGCGCTCAAGAACGTCGTCGCCCTCGCGGCCGGGATGGTGGACGGGCTCGCCCTCGGCGACAACGCCAAGGCCGCCCTCCTGACCCGGGGCCTTGCCGAGATCGTGCGCTTTGGCACCGCTCAGGGCGCAAGCAGGGAAACCTTTTACGGCCTCGCCGGCCTCGGCGACCTGGTGGCCACCGCCACCAGCCGCCATTCGCGAAACCGCTGGGCGGGGGAGCGGATCGTGCGCGGGGAGCCCCTCGGGGACCGCACCGTCGAGGGGCTTGCCACCGTGCGCGCGGTCTACGCCTGGTCGGCGCAAACGGGCGTGGACCTCCCCATCGTGCGGGCGGTCTACCGCATCGCCTTCGAAGGGGCCGATCCGGCAAGCGTGCTCACCGAGCTGATGGGCCGGGAGCCGAGGGAAGAGTAAGGGATGTGGGACGTGGGGTGCAGGAAGTGGGTCTGATCCGAGGCCTTCCCCTCACCTCCCACCACCCACACCCGTTTATGGCTCCTTTTCCGGGTCCGGCGGGAAGTCGCCCCGGGCGTGCTCAACGTAGAGCACGGCGTCAATGTACTCGTACCGCATCTCCTCGTAGAGCTCGGGCGTGACGTGGGGGCGGACCTCCTCGAGGACCTCCTTGGCCTGGTCAAGGATGCCCTCGGCGTCCTCGAAGTCGCGGTCCTTTTGGGCCTTTTCCTTGGCGTGCATCAGCATGGTGCGGAAGAGGGTGAGCTTTTCGAAGGGGTCGACCTCGTTCATGGGTAGACCTCCGAAAGCAGCCCGAGGAGGGCAGTGTTGAAGGCGGCGGGGGCCTCGAGGTTCGCCATGTGGCCGGCCCCCGGCACGGTGAGCATCCGGCCTTGGGGAAGTTTTTCGAGCATCCTAAGGCCCTCTTCCGGCGGGGTCAGGGCGTCCTCTTCGCCAAAGAGAAGGAGCACGGGGAAGTCCATGCGGGAAAGGAGCTCAAAGGAATCGGGCCGGTCGCGCATGGCGAGCAGGGCTTTGGCCACCCCCTCGGGGTCGGCCTCGAGGATCATCGCCTCGACTTCGCGGACGAGCTCAGGGCGCGTCCTTCGGGTGGTCTCGCCGAGGACAGCGTGCAAGAAGTCGGGAAGGAGGGCCTTCGCGCCCTCCCTCCGGACGCGCTCGGCGAGCGCGGTGCGTTTTGCCTTGCCCTCCGGCGCGTCGGCGCCGGCCCGGGTATCGGCGAGGATAAGGCCCAAAAACCGCTCGGGGGCGAGGTCAAAAAGGCGGAAGGCCACGTAGCCGCCCATCGAGAGGCCTATGAAGACCGCCTGCTCGATGCCGAGCACGTCGAGCTCCTCCAGCACGCTCTCGGCGAACTGGTCGAGGGTCGCCGCCGTCGCAGGCTCGCCGCCGAAGCCGGGGAGGTTCACCGCGTGGGCGGAAAACCGCCCCCGCACCGCCCCAAGCTGGGGCGCCCACATCCGGGCGGAAAAGGGAAACGCGTGCAAAAACACCACCGGTTTGGCCGGGATCATGCTTCCTCCCACTCCTCGAACGAAAGCCCCCGGGCCACAAGCTCCCGGGCGAGCTGCTCGTCTAAAACGAGGACCCAGTTCTCGCCTTTTCGGCTTCGGGCGACGAGCTTTTCCTCGGCCGCCGCCTGCTTCCAGCGCTCCATGAGTCCGCGGTCGGCGACCAGGAGCGGGGTCACCTCGCGGGCGCGAAAAGCTTTCACGCCACCTCCCCCAGGGCCTCCTCGAGCGCGTGCCAGGCGAGGGTGGCGCACTTGACCCGTGCAGGGAGCTTGGCCACGCCGGCTAGCGCCGCGAGGTCGCCGAGCTCGGGGGCAGGCGGGCGCCCCTCGACCACCATCGCCTTAAAGGCCTTGGCGAGCTTTAGCGCCTCGGCCACCGTTTTCCCCTCGATCGCCTCGGCCATGAGGTCGGCCGAAGCCTGGCTCACCGCGCAGCCCTCGCCCCGGTAGCGCGCGGCCTCGATCCGGCCGTCATGAACCCGCAAGAAAAGCTCGATTTCGTCACCGCAGGCGGGGTTCTTGCCCCCCGCGGTGTGGGTGGGGTCAGGGAGCTCCCCCCGCTTCTTCGGCGCCTTATAGCGGGTCAAGACGAGCTCCTGGTAGAGGTCCTCGAGGACACCCATGCCAAGACCATCTTAAGGGGTTTTTAAGGGGGCCTCGTCCAGGCTGGAGGCGGAGGTGATGGCCATGAAAAAGCGCTGGGCGATGGGCCTCTTCCTGCTAGCCAGTTTGCTCGCCGCCTGCGGTGGGCAGACGCCGGGAAACGGGGATCAGGGCGAAGGCGGAGGCGGGGACCAGAACCCTACCCTCACCTTCGAGCAGCTTTGGATCCACCAGGTGGGCACCGAAGACGACGAGTATCGCCCCGCCCTCACGGTAAGCGGCGGAAAGCTCTTCCTGGGCGGGACGATCGTCAAAAAGGGCGACGACCCCCTTGGCTTTTGGGTCTTTGATGCGGCAGGCAACCTGCAAAACCGCTTTACCTTGCAAACCTCCGAGGGCAAGGACGACGACCTTGCGGCGCTGGCCCCGGGGCCTGACGGCCGGGTCTACGCCCTGGTCGAGGAAACCGACTGGGACGTACCCGCAAGCGACCTGGCCCTCCTTGACTTCGACGACCAAGGGAACTTCGTCCGCCTCTGGACCCGCGGCTACGGCGCCGACATCTTCCCGCACGGCGAGGACCTCGTCCAAGGCGAGGACGGCGCCTACTACCTCGCGGGCTACATCGAGGATCGCTCGGGGGACGAGCGGGTCGAGGAAGGCCTTCTCGTCCGCTATGATCCGACCACGGGCAAGGCTATGGAAAGAGACTTTAGCTACCCTGGAGGGTTCTTCCGCTTCCGGGCGCTCGCGCCCTACCCCGGGAGCGGCGTCTACGCGGGCTGGGACTGGGAGAGCACCGCGGGCTGTGGATCAAGCGTCCTCTTCGTCGAGGACATCAACGCCTCCTCCCTTCCCACCGTTGTTCCCAAGCTCGGCCTTGAAGGAGGCTTCCGCATCACGGCGGTGGCCCCGGCCCCGAGCGGCGACCTCTACGTGGCGGGCTGGACGCCCTGCAATGATTGGGAATTCACCCAGGCCAAGGCGGTCGTCGCGCGGATAAAAAGCGACGGCACCTTGGTCCGGAAAAAGAGCTACGACGTGCCGGGCGTCCCTGACGTCGCCCGCGCCCTTCTCCCCTTGCCGGAGGGGCAAGGGCTCGTGGCGGCGGTGACAACCGCAAGAGGTTCCGGCGAAGCGACCCACGCCGAAACCCTCCTCGTCTGGTTTGACGAGGACGGCCAGGAGCTTGCCACCGCCACGATCGGAAGCCCGGGGGACGACGTGGTCTTTGACCTCGCCTTCGCAGAGGGCACCCTTTACGTCGCCGGCACCACCGACGGCGAGCTCGTAAGCGGCGAGGCCGCGGGCGGACGCGACCTCTTCCTCGCCGCCTTCCGGCTCAGCCGATAAGCCCGGAAAAGAACTTCCGGGCCTCCCAGAGGGCGTGGGCCAGCCGGTCCACGTCCTCAAAGGTGTTGTAGAGGTAAAAGCTCGCCCGGGCGGTGGCGGGAACGCCTAGCCGCCGGTGGAGCGGCTGGGCG
>JALUED010000032.1:0-4183 GCA_027053145.1 Thermaceae bacterium
GGTAGGGGGTGAGGCCGGGGGCGGGGCTATAGGCGAAGGCCCCGGCCCGCTTGCCCGGGCGGGGGTAGACGTCCACGTGGCGTGCCTCGACCACCCGACGGGCGAGCGCGGCGAACTCGGGATCGAAGCGCGAAAACGCCTTATCCACCAGCGCCAGGGCTTCATCGAAGCGGTAGCGTTGGCCGGCCTTGGTCACCGGAGCGTAAAGGTCGTAGCGGCTGAGCTTTTCGACCCCAAGCGCCCGAGCCTTGAGGCGGAAGTAGTCCTGGAATACCCCCCGGTGTTCGTGGGCCGCCGAGAGCAGGGCTTCGACCACCTCGTCGGGGAGATCGTTGAGCTTGTTGCGGGCCTGGATGGGGCGCCTGAAGCCGCGGAGCTTGAGGTACTCGTTCCCCCAGTCTTGGACCACGAGCCGGTGGAGCTCGCCGAGGACGAGGGCTTCGCCCGAAAAGAGCTCAAGCGCGGCGTCGTAGGCGGCCCGGCGCACCTCGGGACGGGGGTCTTGGACGTATTTGGAAAGCTCGCTTCGGCGGATTTTCACCGGCTTGCCCTCGATCTCAAAGCGGATCTCGTAGCGGTCGCTGAGGGTGGCGTAGATCCGGGGCGGGGCCTTGGCGGCGACGTTTTTTAGGGTAATGGCGCGCTCCGCTTCTTCGGAGAGGGTGTAGGGGCGCCAAGCCCGCATCGTCTCAAGCCAGTAGCGGTAGCGCTCGCCGGCGGCTTCAAGGAGGGGCCTTGCCCGCTCCTCAGGTAGGCTTTTCCACCAGATTTCGAAGAAAAGCGTTTTGGCGGCGAGCTCGCTCGTAAGCGCCCGCACCCGGGAGAGAAGGGCTTGGGCGCTTTCGTCCAGGCTGTTTTCGTAGAAGCGAAGCGCGGCGTAGGCGTAGATCCGGTGGGCGAGGTCGGTGAAGGCCTCGAGCTCCCGCACGAAGGCGACGAAGGTCTCGGGGTCCCCTTTTTCAAGCTCCTCGCGCCGGGCCGCAAGCGCCTCGGCGCGGTTTTTGAGATCCTCGAGGGCGGCTTCGAAGGCCTCCTCATTCGCAAAGAGGGCGGTGAGATCCCAGCGATCCGACCCGCGAGTCATGGTCCCCACTATAGTGGGGGACATGAGCAAGCGTCTCGTCGTTATCGGCGGCGTGGCCGCGGGCATGAGCGCCGCGGCCAAGGCCAAGCGGGAAAACCCCGAGCTCGAGGTCGTCGCTTTCGAGAAGACTCACTTCGTCTCCTACGGCGCCTGCGGCCTGCCCTACTTCCTTGCGGGCGAGGTGCCCCGGGTCGAGGACCTGGTGGCCCGCACCCCGGAGCAGTTCAAGAAGCAGGGCATCGCCGCCCTCCCCCGCCACGAGGTGGTGGCGGTGGACTACGAGAACCGCGAGGTCACGGTCGCCGCCCTTGACGAGGGGCGGGAGTTCAAGGAGCGCTTTGACTACCTGGTGGTGGCGACCGGCGCCCGGCCGGTGGTGCCGGATCTGCCCGGGGTGGACCTCCCTGGGGTCTTCGTGCTCCGGATCCCCGAGGACGGGATCGCGATTCACGAGTGGATGGCGGGCGCCCGCCGGGCGGTGATCGTCGGCGGGGGCTACGTGGGGCTCGAGGTCGCCGAGGCCTTCCGGAGCCGCGGTCTTGAGGTCGCGGTCGTCGAGGCCGAGGAGCGGGTCTTGCCCATGGTGGACCCCGAGCTCAGCGAGCTCGTCGCCGAGGAGCTAAAAAAGCACGGCGTCGAGCTGCTCACCGGCACCCGGCTCGAAGCGATCCTGGGCGAAGGCCGGGTGGAGGCAGTCGAGACCACCGCCGGCCGCCTTCCCGCCGACCTCGTCTTGCTCGCGGTGGGGATCCGGCCGAACGTCGAGCTCGCCCAGAGCTTCGGCGTGGCCCTCGGGCCCACCGGGGCGATCCAGGTGGACGATCGGATGCGCACGAACCTCGAGGGCGTCTTCGCCGCCGGCGACGTCGCCGAGAGCCGCCACCTGCTCACCGGTGAGCCTTACTGGCTGCCGCTCGGCGACGTTGCCAACAAGCACGGCCGCACCGCCGGCACCGTGATCGGCGGCAAGGAGGCGGTCTTCCGTGGTGTGCTCGGCACCGCCATCACCCGGATCTTTGACCTCGCGGTGGCCGTCACCGGGCTCACCGAGCAGGGGGCAAGGGCGCGGGGCTACGACGTGGGCACGAGCCTGATCAAAAGCCGCGACCGGGCCCACTACATGCCGGACGGCCGCCCCTTCGTGGTCAAGCTCGTCTACGAAAAGGGTTCGGGCCGGCTCCTCGGGGCCCAGATCGTGGGCCACCGGAACGACGCCCTCCGCATCGACGCGGTGGCGGCGCTCCTCTATAAAGGCGGGACGGTCGAGGACCTCCGCGCCCTCGACCTCGCCTACGCCCCGCCCTTCAGCCCGGTTTGGGACCCGCTTTTGGTGGCCGCGAACCAGGCCCGCTAGGGGCAGGCAAGAAGCGCCCGGCGAAGGCTTGGGAGGTAGCCCGCGCCGAAGAAGTGGACGTGGGCGAGGAGGTAGTAGAGCTGGTAGCAGGGAAGGGCCTCCCATACCTCCTTGGGCACCGGGTCGCGCTCCTCGTAGGCCGCCCAAAACGCGCGGGGGAAGCCCCCAAAAAGCCGCATCATCGCGAGGTCCACGCCCCGCTCCCCGACCCAGACCGAGGGGTCGAGGAGGGCGGGGCCGGCCTCGCTCATGTGGACGTTCCCCGACCAGAGGTCGCCGTGGATCAGGGTCGGGCCCTCGGCGGGGAGCTTGAGGCGGGCAAGGAGCCGCTCAAGCTCAGGGCCAAGCGCCCCAAGCCGGTCCCAGGTCGCCTCGACCAGGGGGAAAAGGCGTTTTTCCGCGAAGTAGCGGCTCCAGTCGTCGGCCTCGCCGGCGGGGAGGGGAAAGGTGCCGAGGTAGCCGCGGCGCGGCCAGCCGTAGCGGGGCTTTCGGGTCTGGTGGAGACGGGCGAGCATCCCGGCGAGGGCCGGCCAGTCGTCGGGGCCGGGAGGCAGGTACCCAAGCACGATTCCCCCTTCCCCTACCCAGAGGACCCGCGGCACCCGGACCCCCGCTTCGGCGAGGGCGAAAAGCCCCTCGGCCTCGGCCCGAAAAAGCCCGGGCGGCGGGTGCGCGTGGGTCTTGACCACGTAGGGGCCGGCCCGGTAGACGCGGGCGATGTCCCCGCCCGCAAGGGGAACCGGTTCTTGGACGGGAAGCCCGGCGGCCTTAAGAATCGCCCTTGGGTCCGCCGGCGATCCGCTCGATCCAGCGCCCGACGAGGTCTTCAAGCTCAAGGTAGGTCTCCTCGCAGGCGGCCTCGTCGCCCTCCCAGGGGTCGCTCACCTCGCCCCCGCCCCAGGGCTCGGTGATCAGGCGGACCTTCGCCCGGTGCGGGCCGGCCAGGCGCAAAAGGTCCCGCTCCACCTCGCGGTCGGCGGCGAGGATCAGGTCGAAGCGCTCGAAGTCCTCGGGGGTGACCTGGCGGGCGACGTGGTCGAAGTAGGCGCCGTGCTTTTTTAAAACTGCCGCCGCCCGGGGGTCCATCGGCTCCCCCACGTGCCAGGGGCCGGTGGCGGCGGAGTCGGCCTCGAGGCGGTCCTTAAGGCCCAGCTCCCGCACCTTCTTCCGAAAGATGCCCTCGGCGATGGGGCTGCGGCAGATGTTGCCCAGGCAGACGAAGAGCACGCGGGTCTTTTCCATACCGCCCATTATTCCCCGAAAGCTTCCTGGAAGGCGCGTTCGAGCCCTTCCTCGGCGGCTTTGAGAAAGCGTTGGTAGCGCGTAAGGAAGTCCCGCCCGGCCTCGGTCAGGCGGGTGCCCCCGCCGCCCTCGCCGCCGCTTTGGGAGACCGTGAGGGTAAACCCCAGGGCTTTTTCCACCTCGCGGAGCCGGCTCCAAGCGGCCCGGTAGGAAAAGCCCGCCGCCCGCGCCGCCGCCTTCAGGTTCCCGGTCTCCTCGACGGCGAGGAGAAGGCGGAGGGTGCGGGGGCCCATCAGGTAGCGCCCGTCCTCGGACTCAAGCCAGAACTTACCCCGCGGACGCACGCCCCCATTATCGCGCGCATAATGAGGCCATGGACCTCATCCCGGAGCTTGCCGAGCTTTCGAAGCGGACCCCAAGCAAGATCCTCCTGGTGGTGCTCGACGGCGTGGGGGGGCTTCCCCGCGAAGCGGGCGGCCCCACCGAACTTGCCGCCGCTCGGA
>JALUED010000032.1:4193-5833 GCA_027053145.1 Thermaceae bacterium
CTCGGTGCTCGGGCTCTTTACCCCGGTGGCGCCGGGGATCGCCCCCGGCTCGGGGCCGGGGCACCTCGCGATCTTCGGCTACGACCCCCTCCGGTACCGGGTCGGGCGGGGGGTGCTCTCGGCGCTCGGCCTCGGCATCCCGCTTGGGCCCGACGACGTGGCGGTGCGGGGGAACTTCGCCACCTTCAACCCGGACGGCACGGTCAAGGACCGCCGCGCCGGCCGCCCCCCCACCGAGGAAAACCGGCGGGTGATCGAAAAGCTAAGGGCCCGAATCCGGGAGATCGAGGGGGTCAGGATCGAGCTTTACACCGAGAGCGAGCACCGCTTCGTGCTGGTGCTCCGGGGCGAGGGGCTCGGCGAGCGGGTCACCGACACCGACCCCCAGGCCACCGGCGTGCCCCCCCGGCCTGCCGAGCCCGAGGACCCGGACGACGAGGCGAGCGCGAGGACCGCCCGGATTTTGAACCGCTTTGCCGAGCTCGCCCGCGAGGTGCTCAAGGACGAGCCGGCGATCAACGGGGTGCTCCTCCGCGGGGTTTCGAAGAAGCCGGACTTCCCGAAGCTCCCCGAGGTCGCCAAGGTCCGGGCCGCGGCCGTCGCCAGCTACCCCATGTACCGCGGGGTCGCCGAGCTCGTGGGCATGGAGGCGCTCGAGCTCCGCCACTTCGAGGAGGATCCCGACCGGCCAAGGGCGAAGCTCGAGGCCCTGCGCTCGGCCTGGGCGGATTACGACTTCTTCTACCTGCACTTCAAGAAGACCGACTCCAAGGGTGAAGACGGCGATTTTGCGGGCAAGGTCGAGCGGATCGAGCGCTTTGACGCCCTGCTCCCCGAGCTGCTGGAGCTTGGCCCCGACGTGCTCCTCATCACCGGCGACCACTCGACGCCGGCGGTCTATAAGGCCCACTCCTGGCACCCGGTGCCGGTGCTCCTTCAGGCTCCCTACCTCCGGAGCGACGCCGCCCGCCGCTTCACTGAGGACGAGGCCGCCCGGGGCTCGCTCGGACACCTGGTGGGGCCCGTGCTCCTGCCCCTCATGCTCGCCCACGCGGGCAAGCTGCAGAAGTACGGGGCCTAGGGCTTTTGGCTAAGGGGGGCGGCCTCGGGGCCGACCAGGTAGATCGCCCCCCAGGGCTTGTAGGTGCTCTTGAAGGCCTCCCGGACGACCCGGCCGTCGGCGTAGCGGACCACCCGGCGCACCATCACCTTGGCCCCGGGCGCGGGCCAGTCCACCTGCTTGCGCGTCCCCGGGGGGAAGGTCTCGTCGAGGATCTCCCTCGGCGGGAGCGGGGGGGTGCGCTCCAGGAAGACGGGCCCCGCCCAGCGCACCTCGCGGTCCTTGGTGCCAAAGAGGCGCACGATCAGCTTCGTGCCCCGGACGTAGGTCCTAAGGAGCAGGTCGCCGGGGGTGTCGTTTTTAAACTTGAGGTCCACCCAAGGAGCGTAGACGGTGGCGTCGAGCCCCGCCGGGCGGTAGTAGCGGAGCAGGTAGGAGTGGGGTCTTCGCTCGAGGATCGGAAGCCCGGCGAAGAAGGCGGCCCGAAAGACCGTGCTCGAGACCTGGCAGACCCCGCCCCCCACGCCCTTTTCGGTGCGGTCGCCGAGGATGACGTAGCCCTCCCGAAAGCCCGCCTCCT
>JALUED010000033.1 GCA_027053145.1 Thermaceae bacterium
CCCCTCGCCCTATAAGGGCGAACCCCTCCCCGACCCCGAGCCCCCCGAGGAGGCCTAGATGCGGCGCATCCTCGCCCTCTTCCTCTTCTTCGCGCTGGCCTATGCCGCCGACCGCCTCTACGTGGCCCCGGACGACGGGGTGGGCTACCTCCGCTCGCTCGTTCGGCAGACAAAGCGCGAGCTCGACCTCGCCCTCTACCTCTGGACCCGCGGCCGGCTCGACCTCGCCGAGGCGCTCGCCGAGGCGAAGCGGCGGGGGGTCCGGGTGCGGGTCCTCCTTGACGAGCGGCCCGGCGGCGAGCCCCAGGACCCGAGGGTCCTCCAGGTGCTCAAGGAGGCCGGGGTCGAAGTGCGCTTTTCGAGCCCCTTACGCTTTGCCCACTACCACATCAAGGCGATGCGGGCTGACGGGCGGCTCTGGGTCTCCACCGGAAACTGGACCCGCGCGTCGTTTTCGAAAAACCGGGAGTACAGCCTGGTCACGGACCGCAAGGACTGGGTGGCCGAGTTCAAAAAGGTCTTCGAGGCCGACTGGGAGGCGAGGGCGCTTCCCCTCGACGACGCCAAGCTCGTTTGGAGCCCCCAGCGGGTTTACTCGATCTTCCGCCCTTTTTGGGAAGGAAACGCCAAGCAACGGATCCTCGAGCTCATCGCCGGAGCCCAGAGGGACCTCCTCATCGAGCAAAACGGCCTTACCGACGAAGACGTCTTCAACGCGCTGCTTGACGCCATGGACCGGGGCGTGCAGGTGCGCGTCCTGGGCTCGGCGAGCGCGCGGGCGAGCGACTACTTCGGCCGCATGGCGAAAAGGCTCGCCGAGGAGGGCGCCCACGTCCGCTACCTCGAGGCGCTGAAGGTCCACGCCAAGGCCATGCTGGTGGACGGGGAGCGGGCCTTCCTCGGCTCGCAGAACTTCACCCCCACCGCCCTCACCGCAAACCGCGAGCTCGGTGCGGTGCTCGAGGGCGGGCGGGCGCTCGAACGGCTTCGCGCGACGATGGAGGCGGACTGGGCGCGGGCCAGGCCGGCCGTTCGGCCCCCCCAGGGCCCCGTCCCCTGGCACGAGGCGGGGCGCTACCTGGGCCAGACGATCCGGGTCGAGGGCCGGGTGATCGGCATCCGGGACGCGGGCCGGGTCTACCGCCTCCTCTTCGACCCCGAAGAGCGCTTCGTGGTGGTGATCAAAAAACGAGACGCCGCGCGCTTTCCCCTAAGCCAATACCCGGGTCGGGTGATCCGCGTGCACGGGCTCGTGCGCAGCTACCGAGGCCGGCCCGAGATCGTGGTTCAAACCCCAAACCAGATCGAGGTGGTGCGGTGAAGGAGCTCCTTCGGCTGCTTGAAGCCCTAGGCCTGGAAGCCAGGGCGAAGGAACGCTACGTCGTCGGCGAACGGCGGGACGACGACGAACTCGTTCGGGTTTACCTCAGCCCCGAGGGCGAGGTCCGGCTTGAACGCCGCCGGCTCGAGGGCGACGAGGCCCGCCCCGCCGCCCTTGCCGGGGTGCCCGGCGAATACCTGAGGCGCACCGAAGTGCTCGAGGTCTTCCTGGCGCGGGAGGTCGCCGACCCCATGAGCCTGATCGCTGACTGGCTCTCGGGCGCCCGTCCCGATTAGGAACCAAGAAGCTCCTCGAGCACCGCGCCAAAAGCCGAAAGCGCCCGCTCGACCTCCCTTGGGGGGAAGTAGCCCATAAAGGAGATCCGAAAGATCCGGCCCTTCAAGGGCCCCTGCCCGCCCGCGATCCGATAGCCCCGCCGAAGGAACGCGCCGGCGAGGTCCCGGTAGGCGACGCCCTCGGGGAGGTAGAAGGCGGCGGTCGCCGGGCTCCGAAACGCGAGGGGAGCGGGCGCTCCCCCTTGGGCAGGCACCGGCCGGAGGCCGTAGCGTTCGCCAAGGGCGTAGAGCCTTTCGTTTTGGGCGCGCTTTTCGGCGAGGTGCCCACCCAGCGTGGGCAGGAGGACGGCGAGGACCTCGCGGGCGGCGAGGACGAGGTTGATCGCCGGGGTGTAGGCCCCCTCTCCTTTTTGCTGGCTTTCGAGCTCGCGGGCGAGGTTCAGGTAGTAGCCCCAGGGCCGAAGCGCGGAAAGCGCCCGCTCGCCCAAGGCGACGAAGGCGAGGCCCGGCGGCAGCATCAGGCCCTTTTGGCTTCCGGCGACGGCGGCGTCGAGGCCCATCGCGTCCATCGCCACCGGAGCGAGGAAGAGGCTCGTGACCACGTCGGCCACCGCAAGGAGGTCCGGGTTTTTCGCCTTGGCCGCGCGAACCGTCTCGGCCACGGGGTTTAAGACGCCGGTCGAGGTCTCGGAGTGGGTGAGAAAAAGCCCCCGGGTGCCTTCCCCCACGCGCGCGGCGACCGCCTCGGGGTCGAGCACCTCACCCCAGGGGAGCGCAAGCCGGTCCACCAAAAGCCCCGCGGCCTCGGCGATCTCGGCCCAGCGCTCGCTGAACTTCCCGGAGACCGGCACCAGGACCCGATCGCCCGGGGAAAAAAGCCCCCGCACCACCGCCTCCATGCCGCCGGTGCCGCTTGCGGTCAAGAGCACGACCTCGCCGGCGGTGCCAAACGCCGACCGGAGCCCTTCCCGCACCGCGAGGAAGGCTTCCCTCGCCGGTTCGGTGCGGTGGTGGAGCTGGGGGCCCGAGAGCGAAAGCCGCGCCCGGGGGTGGAGCTCCACCGGGCCGGGGGTGAGCAGGATCTCCCGCCTCATAGCTCGGCGACGTCCACCCGCTCAAGAAGCTCAAGCCCCTCGAGCGCCTTGAGCACCTCTTCGCTTGGCCGCTCGTCCACCGAGAGCACAAAGAGCGCCTTACCTCCGGGCCGATCGCGCCCAAGCTGGAGCCCGGCGATGTTCACCCCGGCCTCGCCGAGGAGCGTGCCCACCTGGCCGACGACGCCCGGCCGGTCGTAGTTCCTGCAGACGAGGAAGGTGCCCTCGAGCACGCTCTCCAGGGGGTAGCCGTCGATCCCCACGAGCCTTGGCTGCCCCCCGAGGACGGTACCCCTCGCGCTGCGCTCTTCCCGGTCGGTCTGGAGGCGAACCTCGACGAGCTGGGTGTACCCCTCGCTCTCGGGCACCTTGCGCACCGCAAGCGCGATCCCCCGCTCCTTCAAAAGCGGCCGCGCCGCGATCAGGTTCACCCCCTCCGAGAGCACCCGCTCGAGGAGCCCCTTGGCCACCGCGGTGGCGACCGGTTCGGGGTCGGCCTCGAACTCGCCGTAGAAGGCGACCTCAACCGCCTGCGCCCGGCCCCGGGTGATCTGGGCAAGGAGCTTGCCGAGCCGCTCGCCCAGGGGGACGAAGCCCTTAAGCGCGCGGAAGGCCTCGGGGTCAAACCCGGCGTTGATGGCGTAGGCGATCTCGCCACCAAGTGCTGCGATCACCCGCTTTAAGACCTCCTCCCCCACCCGGGTCTGGGCCTCCTGGGTGTTCGCCCCAAGGTGGGCGGTGTGCACCACCCTCGGGTGCTGGACCAGGGGATGGTCCTTCCCCGGGGGCTCCTCGGCAAAGACGTCAAGCCCGGCGGCGAAGAGGTGGCCCTCTTCCAGCACCTCAAGGAGAGCGTCTTCCTGCACGATCCCACCCCGGGCCGCGTTCACCACCACCGCCCCCTTGGGGAGAAGGTAGAGCTCCCGGCGCCCGATCATCCCCCGGGTCTCCTCGGTGAGCGGGGTGTGGACGGTGAGGAAGTCGGATCGACGGAGCAGCTCCTCGAGCTCGTCGAGGAGCTCGACCCCGAGCTTTTCCGCCCGAGAGCGGGGGATGTAGGGGTCGTAGGCGAGGACCTTCATGTCGAAGCCCTTCGCAAACTTCGCCACCTGGCTCCCGATCCGCCCAAGCCCCACGATGCCGAGCGTCTTGCCGAGGAGCTCGCGCCCCAAAAATTTCCGGTCCCACTCGCCGGCGCGGAGCTTCCGGTCCGAAAGGGCGATCCCCCGGGCGGCGGCGAGCAGGAGGCCGAAGGCGAGCTCGGCCGCCGAGCGGGTGTTGGCCTCGGGGACGTTCACCACCAAAATGCCCCGGCGGCTTGCGGCCTCGAGGTCAATGTTATCCACCCCGACCCCGCCGCGGCCGATCACCTTGAGCCTTTTCGCACGGGCGAGGAGCTCGGCGTCCACCCGGGTGCGGCTCCGGGTGATCAGGGCGTCGTAGTCAGGAATGGCCTCAAGGATTTCTTCCCGGGGCATCCCCGGCCGGTAGTCCACCACCGCCGGCAGACCCTCGGTAGACCCTAACTTCATCTCGTCGGTGACGAGAATGCGCCACATGGTGGAAAAACGATACCACCCAGGGCGGCTTTTGGCGCATTCTCTCCCCGTGCTAAGGTGTTCGGGATGAAGGTCGCGCTGGTCACCGACTCCACCGCCGACCTGTCCCCGGGGCAGGCGGCCGAAGCAGGGGTGCGGGTGGTGCCGCTTTACGTCCACCTCGGCGGCAAAACCTATAAAGACGGGGTGGAGATCACCGCCCGCGAGGTCATCGAAGCCATGAAAAAAGGGACCGAGCCCCCCACCACCAGCCAACCCACCCCTGAAGACTTCAAGGCCGCCTACGCCGAAGCCCTAAAAGAGGCCGACCGGGTGCTCTCAATCCACATCTCCTCCAAGCTCTCGGGCACGGTGCAGTCGGCGAGGATGGCGGCGGAGGCCTTTCCCGGCAAGGTGAAGGTCTTCGACACCCTTTTGGCCTCGGCGGGGATCGGAGCGCTCGTGCTCTTTGCCCGGGAGCTTTTGGACCGGGGGCTTGGCCTTGACGAGGTGCTCGCCAAGCTCCAAAAAGCCCGCGACGGCTCGATCCTCCGCTTTACCGTGGCGAGCCTTGAGTTCCTAAAAAAGAACGGCCGCATCGGCGGCGCCCAGGCACTCCTCGGCACCCTGCTCAAGATCAAGCCGATCCTGACCCTGAAAAACGGCCGGGTGGAGCCCGCCGGCAAAGCCCGGGGTGAGAAAAAGGCGCTCGTCGAGATGGCCCGGGCCCTCGCCCACTGGGCCGAGGGCAAAAAGGAGCCCCGCGCCGCCTACCTCTACGCCGCCGACGCCGAGGCGGTGGAGCCCCTGAAGGCCCGGATCCGGGAGCAGGGCCAAAGCCCCAAGGAGCTCTACACCGGCGAGCTCGGGGCGGTGATCAGCAGCCACGTAGGGCCCGGGACCTACGGCTTCTTCGCCTTCGACGCAGGGGTCTAGGCGCCATGCGGGTGGTGCTGCAGCGCGCCAAGTGGGGGCGGGTACGGGTCGAGGGCGAGGTGGTCGGCGAGATCGGGGTCGGCCTCGTCGCCCTGGTCGGGGTGCGGCGGGGCGACAC
>JALUED010000034.1 GCA_027053145.1 Thermaceae bacterium
CCGACGCGCCCGCCTACCTGACCCGGCTTTTGAACCCCGAGCTCCACCAGGCGATGATCGAGATCGGCACCCCGCCGGCGGAGAACATCCGCGAGGCCTACCGCTTCTTGAAGGACATGCGCACCGTTGTCGCCGAGCTCGCCGAACGCCACGGCGTGCGCATCGTCGCCGCCGGCACCCACCCGTTTGCGCTTTGGGAGAACGTACCCATCACCGAAAAGGAGCGCTACCAGGAGCTCCTCGGCGAGTTCCAGGACGCGGTGCGGGCCCTCCTCATCTTCGGTACCCACGTGCACATCGGTGTGGGGGGGGACCTCGAGTTCCGCATCGACGCCATGAACGTGCTCCGCTACATGCTCCCCCACCTCCTTGCCCTCACCGTCTCCAGCCCCCTCTGGCGCGGGCGCAGGACCGGGTTTAAGAGCTACCGGAACCTGATCTGGCGCAACCTCCCCCGCACCGGCATCCCGGTGGTCTTTGACTCCCACGCCGCCTACCAGCACTTCGTGGACGTGCTCATCCAAACCGGCTCGATCCCCGATGCCTCCCGGATCTGGTGGGCGATCCGCCCCCACCACACCTACCCCACGCTGGAGTTCCGCGCCTTCGACCTTGCCACCAACCCCATGGACGTGATCGCGGTGGCGGCGCTCGCCCAGGCGCTCGTCTACAAGCACTACCTGATGCGCCAGGACAACATCACCTTCCGCATCTACCCCACGCCGATGATCGAGGAAAACCTCTGGCGGGCGGCGCGCTACGGTCTTGAGGGCAAGCTGATTGACTTCGGCGAGCGCCGGGAAAAGTGGGCTCGGGACCTGATGGTCGAGCTCGTGGAGTTCGTGGACGAGGTGCTCGACGAACTCGACTCCCGTTGGGCCGTCGAACACGTCTACCGCATCCTCGACCGCGGCACCTCGGCCGACCACCAGCTCAAGGTCTTCGAGGAAACCGGCGACGTGCGGGCGGTGGTGGACTGGCTGGCCGAGGAGACCCTGAACTTTCCCGAAGAGAACGGGCAGAACCGGGTATAATCCCAACCCGGGATGCCGCTCGTCGCCGCCGATACCCTCGCCGACTTCGAAGCCACCCTACCCCGCTACCTCGCCGACCTTAAGACCCTGGTCGGCTTTGAAACGCCAAGCTGCTCCACCGCGCTGCCCGCCGAAGGGCGCAAGGAGTGCCTGCGCCACCTCCGGGCGGCGGCCACCTGGCTTGAAGGGCGGTTCGCCCTGATCGGCCGGGTCGAGCGGATCGAGCGCCCCACGGGTCCCGTGCTCAAGGTCACCCGCCGCGGGCGAGGGCCCAACGTCCTGCTTCTCGCCCACTACGACACCGTGCACCCTCGAGGATCCTGGCAAACGCTCTGGCGCGAGGACGGCGACCGCATCTACGGCCCCGGCGTCTACGACATGAAGGGCGGGCTGCTCTTCATCCCCTGGGCGGTGCGCCACCTCATCACCGCCGGGCTTGAGCACCCCCACCTCACCATCCTCCTCACCCCCGACGAGGAGATCGGCTCCGAAGCTTCCCGGGAGGTCATCGAGCAGGAAGCAACCCTGGCCGACGCGGCCCTCGTGCTCGAGGCCCCCACCAAGGAAGGCCACCTCAAGGTGGCGCGGAAGGGGGTTGGCCTCTTCCGCGCCCGGATCGAGGGCAAGGCGGCCCACCAGGGGGTGGAGCCTGAGAAGGGCGTGAACGCGGTGGTGGAAGCGGCCCACTTCGTCCTTTACGCCAAAGCCCAGGAGAACCTCGAGGCCGGCACCACCGTGGGCCCCAACGTGATCCGAGGGGGATTCGCCAGCAACGTGGTCGCCCCCGAAGCGGAGGTGCTCGTGGACCTCAGGGCCTGGACCCAAGAAGAGGGCGAGCGGGTGAAGCACGCGCTCAAAGGCTACCGGCCGAGGACGCCCGGCGCCCGGGTCGTGGTCGAAGGGGAACTCAACCGACCGCCCATGGAGCCCACCCCCGACTCGATGCGGCTTTTCGAGCTCGCCCAGGAGGAAGCCCGAGCCCTCGGATTCGAGGTGGCCCCGGGGCGCGTGGGCGGCGGTTCCGACGGCAACTTCACCCAAGCCCAAGGGGTCCCCACCCTGGACGGCCTCGGGCCCGTGGGCGGCGACGCCCACCAACCCACCGAGCACGTCTTGAAGGCCGGCCTGGCCCCCCGGGCCGCGTTGCTCGCGAGGCTTCTCGCCCGGCTTGTAGACTGGCGCTAGATGTTCTTTCGCCGCGAAGAACACCTGAAAAACGAGGGGCGGTTTTTCCTCTGCCAGGTGCGCACCGCCTCCGGCGAGGTGGTGCCGATCCGGATCGCAAAGAGCGCCGAGCTCTCCCCCACCGCCGAGGGCTACTACCTGCGCAAGGTCATCGTCGCCCCGAAAAGCCTCGACCAGGCGGTGCTCGAGGTCTGGTTCGACCGGCGGATGCGCCCGGTGCGAAAATCGGTCGAGGGCGGCGAGCTCGTGCCCATCAAGGAGTGGCGATGAAGCGAAAAAGCTTAAAGGCGAAAAAGCCGCTGATCCCCGGCGCGCTCGCGGCCGCCTTCGGCGGCGAGCGGGCGATGGTGAACCTAGTCGAGCTTAGGCCCGGCACCGAGGTGCCCGAGCACGCCCACCCCGAGGAGCAGATCACCCTGGTAATCCGGGGGCGGATCCTTTTTGCGCTCGAGGGCGAAGCGGTCGAGCTCGGCCCCGAGGACGCGGTCTGGGTGCCCGGCGGGGCCCGGCACCGGGTCGAGGCGCTTGAGGCAAGCCTGGTCCTCGACGTTTTCAGCCCGGTGCGAAAGGACCTCCTCAAAAAGCTCGGCTAAGCCTCCTTCCACCTCAAGAAGACGTAGTCCAAAAAGCCCACGAGCAAAAACCCGGTGAGCAGGGCGTCCACCGCGTGGCCCCGGTTCAGCGTGGGCTCCAAAAGCAGGTCAAGGAACAGCATCACGCCGCTAGCCGCAAGGGCTTGGCAGAGGAAAAACCGCCAGCGGGGAAGGCAGACCTCCATACCCTAGAACCTACCCGATTTCCCTAAGAAAAGCCCGAAGCTCGGCCTCGTCTTCGAAAAACCAAAGAAGCGCAAGGTCCTCCGGCCTAACCTCAAGCCCCGGGCGCAGGACCGTGCGCCACTCGGCGTGCACCGCCAGGGGCCTTGGACGCCGGCCGGCGAGCCGGTCCACATAGGCTAGGTTCCACGCCAGGGCAATCTCGGCGAGCGTACCCACGCCCCCGGGAAGGGCGACCGCGGCCGCCGCCAGATCGAGCATCCGGCCTATGCGCGCGGGCAGGCTAGGGGACGGAAGCTCAAGATCCAAAAACGGGTTGGCGCCGCCCCGCCCAGGAAAGACCGGCGGCGCGGTGACCCCGATCACCAGCCCCCCGGCCTCCTTGGCCCCGCGGCTTGCCGCCTCCATCACCCCACCGTAGCCGCCGGTGACCAGGGCAAAGCCCTCCTCGGCGATCGCCCGACCGAAGGCCAGGGCGCGGGCGTAAGCCTCAGAACCCGGCGCCGCCCGGGAAGAACCGAAAAGCGCGACGACCTTCCCCATGCCCCAAAGCCTACCGGGAATTTAACCCGGGCCTAACCGGACCTTTGCAAGCCTGGGGGCATGCGAAAGGGGGCTTTCTACCTCTTGCTGCTTGCAAGCCTGGCCTTGGGCCAGACCCTTCGGCTCGGGCTAAGCCTCGAGGGACAGCTTTTGCCGCTTGGGCTTGCCGGCTTCGCCGAGTACCGGACCGCGGGGGGAGGGCTTCTTCGCCTTACGCTTGGCCACGACTACTACGGCCCCTTTGTCCTAGGGGAGCTTGGGCTTTTGCTTCAGGAAAGCCCTTGGGAACGCAGCTGGGCCTCCGTGGGCGGCGGCTACTACTTCGGCGGCGAAAACGAAGCCTTCCCGTTCCTCCTCGCCGGCGCGGGGCGCTACGCCTACGACGAACGGATCGGGGTCTGGGGCGGGGCGATGCTTCCCTTTGACCTGCTTGCGGGCAAAACCCAACTGGACTCCGGCGCCGGACTCGCCCTCTTCGCGTTGCTCCGGGTGCGCGTCGAGGTCGCCGAAGTCGAGATCCGCTGACCGCGGGCCGGCTTCCATCTGGTAGGCTGGGCGCCGTGCGGATCGCCGACCGCGTAGCCGACGCCCTGGAAAACGGCCGCCCGGTGGTGGCGTTGGAATCTACCGTGATCACCCACGGCCTCGCCCGACCGGAAAACCTCGAGGTCGCCCGGGCGATGGTGGCTGCCGTGGGGGAGGCGGGCGCGGTCCCGGCGGTGATCGCGGTCGTCCGGGGCGAGGTCCGAATCGGCCTTGAGGAAGCCGAGCTTGAAGCCCTTGCCGCAGACGAAACCGCCGAGAAGGCAAGCCTTTGGAACCTCGCCGCCCTGGTGGCGGGGGCGCGCACGGCCGGCACCACCGTGGCCGCGACCGCCTTCCTCGCCCATCGGGCAGGGATTTCGGTCTTTGCCACCGGGGGGATCGGCGGCGTGCACCCCGCGCCCTTCGACGAGTCCGCCGACCTGGTGGCGCTTTCCAAGACCCCGATCCTGGTGGTGAGCTCGGGGATGAAGAGCATCCTCGACCTTGGGGCCACCCTCGAGCGCCTGGAGACCCTGGGCGTGGCGGTGGTGGGCTACCGCACAAGCCAGCTCCCCGCCTTTCACAGCCCGACGAGCCCCTACCCCCTCCCCGCCCGGGTGGAGAGCCCCGAGGAGGCCGCAGCGGTCTTCAAAGCCCAGCGCGCGCTCGGGCTTTCCTCGGCGGTGCTCGTTTTCAACCCGGTCCCCGAAGGACTCCCCTTCGAGCAGGTCGAGGCCTGGGTCGAGACGGCCAACCGCGAGGCCAAGGCGCAGGGCATCCACGGCAAGGCCCTCACCCCCTTCCTCTTGAGGCGGCTCGCCGAGCTCTCTGGCGGCGAGACCGACCGGGTAAACCGCCAGCTCCTCGTCGAGAACGCCCGGCTCGCGGCCGCGATCGCCCGCGCCCTCGCGGGCTAAGATGAATAGGTGTGCGAACTCGGCGAGCGGCTGCGGCGGGCACGGGAAGCGCGGGGGCTCAGCCTCGAGGAAGCCGCCCGACGGGCACGGCTCCGCCGCGCCTACCTCGAGGCCCTCGAGGCCTGCCGCTTCGACGCGCTCCCCGAGCCCGCGCTGACGCGGGGGCACCTCCGCCGGCTCGCCGCCTTGTACGGCCTTGAGGCCGAACCCCTCCTTGCCCTCTACCCCGCGGAGCCCCAAAAACCGCCGCCCGTTTTGCCCAAGGCCCAAAGGCG
>JALUED010000035.1 GCA_027053145.1 Thermaceae bacterium
GGCCCGGACCAGGGGCAGGGTGATCGAGTGGTCGCCGCCGAGGGCAACGAGGAACTTGCCGGCCTCGAGGTGCCCCCCCGCCGCCCGCTCGATCTCGGCGTGGGAGCGCGCGGCGTCGCCGGCAACGATGGGAACCGGGGGCGCGGTAAAGATCCCGGCGTCCGCCGGGGCGAACCCGAGCTCGAAGTCGAAGAGCTCAAGCTCCTCGCTCGCCTTCAGGATCGCCTCCGGTCCCCTACGCGCCCCAGGAAGCCAGGAGAGCGAGAGGTCGTAGGGCACCGGCAGCACGACCACCCGGGCGTCTTCCAAGGAAGCAGGGCGCTCGCTAAAGGCGTGCACGAACCCAGGCTACCCCGGCGCCGGGGTAGGATGTCGGATGAAGACCGAAAGATGCAAGCCCAAGCGGAGGACTTCAAGCTCCACCCCCTCCCCCCAGGGGAGGTTCTCCGCTTGCTATGGGTCGCCTGCCCAAAGGGGGCGCGCTCTGGCCCGGCAGGCCCCGCCGGCTCGCCTCGCTCATGGCTTTCGACGAAGAGGCGGTCCGGGCCCGCTTAGAAGGCTCGGTGCCGGCCCACGCGCTCGAGTACCACGTGCGCACGGCCCAGGCGAGCTCGGGCGACCACTACCTCGTGCCCCTCTACCGCTGGGGGCGGAAGGTGGCCGAAGCCTGGGTTCCGGCGGCCTCGGTCGGAGCCCGGGACGCCATCCCCTCCTTCCGCGTCTTCCCCGAAGTCCGGCCTCTGGCCAGCCCCAAAGCCACCCTTAGGGCGCATGGGGATCTCAACGCGCCGAGCGACCTAAGGCCCAGGCTTTACTGGCTCGCGACCGAGCGCTTTCCCCCAACCCCCTTCTATGGCTGGGAGGAAGAGGAAGGCCTACGGCTCCTCGAAGCCCGCCTCCCGAGCCGGCTCGCCTTCCGCGCCGTGCGGCTCCCGGAAAACCGGGGTTCGAGCACCCACCGCTACCGGGAAAAGCCCATCCGCCTGCACCCGCTTTCCCCCTAGCCCCGGTGGTAGGGGTGCCCCGCGAGCAGGGTCTCAACCCGGTAGAGCTGCTCGAGCAGGACGAGGAGGGCGAGCTCGTGCTGGAGGGTGAGGCGGGAGAGGGCGAGCGTCCAATCCGCCGCCTGCCGCACCGCCTCGGGGTGGCCTTCGGCGGCTCCGACCAAAAAGGCAACCCGTTTTTTGCCCGAAAGCTTCCAGCCTCGCACCCGCTCGGCCAACGCCCGCGTGGTGGGGAGCTCCCCCCGCTCGTCGAGGACAACCCGGAACGCCCCAGCGCTCTTTCCTAGCTGCTCCTCCGGGGTAGCCACGAAGGCAAGCCGCAGGGGCGAATATCTTTGCAATCTCCTCGCATACTCCTCCACCCCCTCCCGCGCGAAGCGAAGCCTAGGCTTCCCGATCGCAAAAACCTCCAGTTTCACACCCGACCACCCCCTCCCCGGTATAATGTTGTGCGAAGGAGCGGTCCGTGCAGGCGCTTGGGATCATCCTACGCGGAGCCGCTGCCCCGGCCCCGGTGCAGCGCACCGGGGCCTTTGCCTTCCAAGGCGCCACCCGCCGAGGAAGGCGGCCGGCCCTTACCCAGGGCGGCCAGGCCCGGACGCGGCAACCCCGGTCCGGGGAAAGGGGGACGGAATGATCAAGGACACCTGGAGGTTCGAACCCTTTACCGAGGAGCCGATCCGGCTCATCGACGAGGAAGGCAACTGGATCGCCGACTTCCCCCTAGACCTTGACGACGAAGCCCTGCTCAAGTTCTACCGCGACATGGTCCGGGGGCGCCTCCTCGACGAGCGCTACCAAATCATCCTGCGCCAGGGGAAGACGAGCTTCGTCGCCCCCTCCTCGGGGCACGAGGCCGCCCAGGCGGGGATGGCCCAGGCTTTCCGCCCCGGGTTCGACTGGCTCTTCCCCTACTACCGCGACAAGACCCTGCTTGCCGCCATCGGCTACCCGGTGGAAAAGCTTTACGCCCAGATGATGGCGACCCGGCTTGACCCCAACAAGGGTCGGCAGATGCCCGAGCACCCTGGGCTCAAAGAGCTCAATGTTTTTACCGTCGCCTCCCCCATCGCCTCCCACGTGCCGCCGGCGGTGGGCGCGGCGATCAGCATGAAGATCCAGGGCACCGGCCAGGTGGTGCTCACCACCTTCGGCGACGGCGCTACCAGCGAGGGCGACTGGCACGCCGGCCTGAACTTCGCCGGCGCCCAGGGCGCGCCCATCGTCTTCGCCGCCGAGAACAACCGCTACGCCATCAGCGTGAACTTCGAGAAACAGTCGGGCTCGCCCCGGATCGCCGACAAGGCCCACGCCTACGGCTTCCCCGGCTACCACGTGGACGGCATGGACGTGCTTGCAAGCTACTACGTCACCCGGGAGGCGGTGGAACGGGCGCGGGCCGGGCTTGGCCCGAGCCTCGTCGAGTTTTTGGTCTACCGCTACGGTCCTCACTCTTCGGCCGACGACGATCGGTTTTACAGGAGCCGGGAAGAGGTCGAGTTCTGGCGAAAGAAGGACCCCATCCCGCGCTTTGAACGCTTCCTTGAAAAACGCGGGCTTTGGACCCCGGAGGAGGGCGAAAAGCTCCGCGAGACGATCAAGGCCGAGCTCCTAGAAGCCGAGGCGAGGGCCGAGGCCGCCGGCGAGGTGCCACCCGAGTGGATGTTCGACGACGTCTACGCCACGCCCTACTGGCTGCTCGAGGAACAAAAGGCGATCCTTCTCTCCGAGCTTTAAAGGAGGCCCCAAATGGCGGTCCTGAACATCGTGCAGGCGGTCAAGCGGGCGCTGGACGAGGAAATGGCCCGCGACGAGCGGGTGGTGGTGCTGGGCGAGGACGTGGGCAAGCGGGGCGGGGTCTTCCTCGCCACCGAAGGGCTCTACCAAAAGTACGGGCCCGATCGGGTCATTGATACCCCCTTGGCCGAGGCCGCAATCATCGGAGCGGCGGTGGGGATGGCAGCCCACGGCCTTCGGCCGGTCGCCGAGATTCAGTTCGCCGACTACGTCTTCCCTGGTTTCGACCAGCTCGTAAGCCAAGCCGCCAAGCTCCGCTACCGCTCGGGCGGCCAGTTCTCCGCGCCCATGGTGGTGCGCATGCCCTCGGGCGGCGGCGTCAAGGGCGGCCACCACCACTCCCAGTCCCCCGAGGCCTACTTCACCCACACCGCCGGGCTAAAAGTGGTGGTCCCCTCCACCCCCACCGACACCCTGGGGCTTTTGAAGACCGCGATCCGCGACGACGACCCGGTGGTCTTCATGGAGCCGAAAAGGCTCTACCGGGCGATCAAGGAAGAGGTCCCCGACGAGGAGTTCACCATCCCGCTGGGCAAGGCCAAGGTGCGCCGGGAGGGGCGGGACCTCACCCTGATCGCCTACGGCGGGCCCACGGTGGAGGCGATGCAGGCGGCCGAGGAGCTTGAAAAGGCCGGCGTCTCGGCCGAGGTCATCGATCTGAGGAGCCTCGTGCCCTGGGACAAGGAAGCGGTGCTCGAGTCGGTGGCCAAGACCGGCCGGGCGCTCGTAATCGCCGAAGCGCCCCGGACCTCAAGCTTTGCCAGCGAGGTGGCGGCGACGATCATGGAGGAACTCCTCGACCAGCTCCTCGCCCCGGTCTACCGGGTGACGGGCTTTGACACCCCCTACCCCTACGTCCCCGACCGCCAGTACATGCCCACCGTCACCCGCATCCTGAACTTCGCGAAGAAAGCGCTCGACTACTAGGGGGAACGATGCCGAAGGAGGTCTTGCTTCCCGAGCTCGCCGAGTCCATCGTCGAGGGCGAGATCCTCAAGTGGCTGGTCGAAGAAGGCGCGTACGTCAAGAAGGACCAGCCCATCGTCGAGGTTATGACCGATAAGGTCACGGTCGAGCTCCCAAGCCCCTACGAAGGGGTCTTGGTCAAGAAGCTCGTGCAGGAGGGGGACGTCGTCCCCATCCACACTCCGATCGCCTTGATCGCGGAGCCCGCCGAGGCCGAGGGGGCGGCGCCCACATCCGGGGCCCGCACCCCCGCCGCGGAAGCCGCCGGCGACGAGGATCGGGTGCTGTTTAAGCCCGACACCACTCCGGAGGCGGTGAAAAACCCCTTCGCCGGCGCCTCGGCCGCACCGAAGGAAGCGCCCACCGCGGTCGCCGAACCCAAGGCCGGCACCAACAAGTTCGGCCGGGTGCTCGCCGTCCCCGCGGCGCGGAAGCTTGCCCGCGAGCTCGGCATTGACATCGCCCAGGTGCCGGGTTCCGGGCCCGCGGGTCGGGTGCGCGTGGAGGACGTCAAGAAGTACGCCGAGGCCCAAAAAGCGGCGCCCACGACCCCAGGCCCGGCGCCCGCCGGCTTTCCCCCGCCCCCCGTCTACCGAACGCCGAAGGGCTACGAGGACAAGGAAGAGCGCGTGCCCCTCCGGGGGCTCCGCCGCGCGATCGCCCAGCAGATGGCGACAAGCCACCTCTACACCGTGCGCACGCTGCACGTAGACGAGGCCGACCTGACCAAGCTGGTCGAGCTCCGGGCGGCGCTCAAACCCGAAGCCGAGGCGCGGGGGGTGAAGCTTTCCTACCTGCCCTTCATCTTCAAGGCCGTCGTGCAAGGGCTGAAAAAGTACCCCGAGCTGAACGCAAGCCTCGACGAGGCCCGCCAAGAGATCGTTTATAAGCGCTACTACCACCTGGGCATGGCGGTGGACACCCCCCAGGGCCTTGTGGTCCCGGTCATCAAGGACGCCGATCAAAAGTCGCTCCTTGAGCTTGCCGCCGAGGCCAATGCCCTTGCCGAAAAGGCCCGTGCCGGCAAGCTCGCCCCCGAAGACGTCACCGGCTCCACCTTCTCGATCACCAACATCGGCTCGATCGGCGGGGTGTTTAGCTTTCCCATCATCAACGTCCCCGACGCCGCTATCCTGGGCGTGCACGCGATCCAGGATCGGCCGGTGGTCAGGGACGGCGCGATCGTCGTGCGCAAGATGATGTACCTTTCGATCTCCTTCGACCACCGGCTGGTAGACGGCGCGCAGGCGGCGCGGTTTTTGAAGGAAGTGATCCGGTACCTCGAGGAACCCACCCTCTTGCTCCTGGAGGCGCGATGAGCTACGACCTGGTGGTCATCGGCACCGGCCCCGGCGGCTACCACGCCGCAATCCGCGCGGCCCAGCTCGGACTCAAAGTGCTCGCGGTGGAAAAGGGCGAGGTCGGCGGGGTCTGCCTAAACGTCGGCTGCATTCCCACCAAGGC
>JALUED010000036.1 GCA_027053145.1 Thermaceae bacterium
GCCTGGGCGAGGGGATCCATGGGGGCGAGGCTTCCGTGTTCTAGGGCGAGTTCTTTTGTGAGTGCGGCTTTGAGCCGCTCCTTGAAGTCCGCCGGCACTTCCCCTAAGAGGGCCCGGACGCGCACGGTCTTTCGCCTGAAGGTTCGCCGGAGCATCGAAGCCATGCCCTCGGGTACCCGGCTAGCCGGGATCGGCAAGGGGGGCGTGCGGAAGGCGCCCTTTGCGTCCAGGGTCAAGAGCCCCCAGACCCCGAAGGTCTCGCCGATGCGGTCGCCGAGCGGGGGAAGCAAGCGGTTTTTGACCAAGGTTTCGAGGTCGGCGGTGGCGAGCAGAAAGCGCCCCTCGCGCCGCAGGCGATCGATTTCGGCGAGCAGGGCACCCTCCTCCACCCCTTTGCGCAAAAGCTCGGCCGCGCGCAGGGCCGCCGCCCCCAGCCCGGCGGAGCCGAGGCCGGTGTCTATCACCCAGACGCCCGGAGGGGCTTCCTGCTTGGCCCGCTCGCTAAGGGGGCAGAGCCGGCTCGAGGCGTGCAACGAGAACACGCGGTCGTAGCGCTTTAGGAGTTCCCGGTACTGGGGTTCGAGCGGGGCGGAGGGGTCGAGAAGGTGGACCCCGGCCTCGAGAGCCACCCGGGGCGAAAGGCCGCTTCCGGGGTCGGTCGCGATCCCCAGGATTTCAAGGTCCACGCCTTAGTTTAATCCCACGTCACGTTATGCGGGCGTGCACCCTATAAACGAGGGGGATGAGAAGCAGGCTGACGACGAACTTGAAAAGGAGTTGCCCCGCCATCAGGGAAAGGAGCGGGGCCCCGGTGCCGGCGAAGGCGAGGGTGATGAAAACCGCGGTGTCCACGGCGATGGCGAGGGCGTTGGACGCGGCGCTCCGCTGCCAGAGCGCCCCCGGGATCCGCTCGAAGGCCCAGGTGTTGGCCAGCTGAGCGGCGAGGTAGGCGGAAAGGCTCGCCGCCACCACCCGGGCGCTTTGCGCGAGCACGACGCGGTAAGGGGCGTCGTCGAACCAAGCGGGGGTGGGCAGGGCGAGGACGAAAAGCCCGTAAAGGGCAAGCAAGAGGTTGGCGAAAAAGCCCGACCAGACCGTGCTTTTTGCGAGCCTCAGGCCGCCTGCGGCGTGGATCGCGTCGCGGAGGGTGAAGGTCATGGCGTAGAGGAAGATCGCCCCCGGCACCACCACCGGCCCCAGCTGGACCAGGCGGCCGGCGGTGACGTTCGAGACCACCTCGGCGGCGACGTAAAGGGCGACTAGGCTGGCAAGGAGCGGCGTGCGTTCCACGGGGACGAGGATATCAGGGAGCCTGGGCAAGCCAGGCCTCGGCTTCCTGCCGGTGCCGTTCAGCCTCGGCGGGCCCCCAACCCTTTTCCTCGGCGAGGAGCTCGGTGACCCGGGGAAGTGCCTTCCGGGCGGCCTCGAGGTCTAAAAACGCAAGCCGGGTGCGCCGGAGCAGGACGTCAAGCGGGGTTTCGGCGAGCTCGAAGCGGGCGGCCCAGCGGACCTCGGCCTCGAGGTAGGGAAGCCCCGGCACCAAGCGGGCAAACCCGCCGGTTGCCTTGGCAAAGTCGAGGACCGCGCGGGCGGCGTCGCCGTAGGTATGCGCCAGGTGGCGGGCGGTGTCGGGGTCGAGGAGGCGGGCGAGCTCTTCTTCTTCGGCGGGGTCGTAGCCTCGGCCGCCCAGGAGGACGAGCTCCTTGGTACGGCTCTTGGGCAGGCCGAGCTCCCGGGTTCGGTCCAGGTAGTTGACGAGGTCCTCGGCCATTTTGCGGTAGGTGGTCCACTTTCCTCCCACCAGGGTCACAAGGCCGCTTTGCGATTCGACGATGACGTGGTCGCGGGCAAGCCGAGCGGTGTCCTTAACCCTTGGGTTCCTGACCAGGGGGCGAAGCCCCGACCAGGCGGAGCGGATCGCAGAGCGATCGGGTTTTTGGGCCAGGTAACGGTTTAAGTGGCGGAGGAGATAGTCCACCTCCTTTTCGGTGGGAAGCGGGTGCTCGCGCAACGGTGCGGGTTCGTCGGTGGTGCCCGCGAGGGCGCGGCCCTGCCACGGGAGGACGAAGAGCACCCGGCCGTCCTCGGTCTTGGGGATGAGCAGGCCGGCCGAGGTAGGGGCGTACGCCCCGGGAAGGACGAGGTGCACCCCGGAGCTCGTGGCCAGGAGAGGTTCGGCCTCGGGGTCGTCGAGCCGACGGAGGCGGTCGGCGAAGGGGCCGGTGGCGTTTGCCACCATCCTCGCCCGGGCGGCGAAGCGGTCGCCGGTGAGCCGGTCCTCGAGCTCGACTCCCACCACCCGGCCGTTTTCTTTCAGGAAGCCCACCACGGCGACGTGGTTTAGAACGACCGCGCCCTCCGCAAGGGCGGTGAGCGCGATCGCGAGGTTCATCCGGGCGTCGTCGAACTGGCCGTCGGTGTAGGCGACCGCGCCTTTGAGCCCTTTGTCCTGGACCTGGGGGAGACGGGCTTTGGCGTCTTTGGGGGGTAGGAAGCGGGCC
This sequence comes from Thermaceae bacterium, assembly GCA_027053145.1. The sequence continues at coordinate 2,502 of JALUED010000036.1, forward strand.
TTCCCGATTCGCTCGGGACCGGCGAGCGCCTCGTAGAGCTTGAGTCCGGCGAGGTAGTAGGGGATTTCAAAGCTCCGGTAAAGGGGAACGAGGAGCTCGATCCTTCGGGCGAGGTGGGGGGCGATGCGGAAGAAGACCGCCCGCTCGCGGAGGGCGTCCTTGACTAGGTTCCACTGCACCCGGTCGAGGCGCCGGATGGCGGCCTCGAGGTAGCGCACCCCGCCGTGGACCAGCTTGGTGGAGCGCGAGGAGGTTTGGGCTGCGAAGTCGTGTTTTTCCACAAGCAACGTCTTCAAGCCGCGGCTCGCCGCTTCCAGGGCGACCCCGGCGCCGGTTGCACCGCCGCCGATCACCAGGAGGTCAAAGCGGTCCTCGGCGGCCTTTAGCAGGCGTTTTCGATCCAACCGCTCCATGGCTCTAGGCAAGGGCTTGCACCCTCGGCTCCAGGATAATCGCCCGCCGCCTCAGACGGCCTGGGCTTCGGCCAACTGGAGGAAGGCGGCGACCACCCGGGGGTCGAAGAGCACCCCCGCGTTGGCTTCCAGGTAGCGCAGGGCGCGCTCGCGGGGCCAGGCCTTGCGGTAGGGCCGGTCGCTGGTAAGGGCGTCGTAGACGTCGGCCACTGCAAAGACCCGGGCCAAGAGGGGGATTGCCTCGCCCTTTAGCCCTTCGGGGTACCCCGAGCCGTCCCAGCGCTCGTGGTGGTAGCGGGGAACCACGAGCGCCCCCTTCAGGTAGGGAATGCCCTTCAGCCATTCGTAGGCGTAGATCGGGTGCATCTTCATCACGGCCCACTCTTCTTCGGTGAGCCTTGCGGGTTTGCGCAAGATGGCGTCGGGGATGGCGAGCTTGCCCACGTCGTGGAGGATCGCCCCCCGGCGAAGGTCGGTGAGCTGGCCTTCGTCGAGCCCCAGCGCCCGCCCCAAGGCCTCGGCGAGGGCGGTGACGCGCTCGGTGTGGCCGGCGGTTTCCTGGTCCCGAAGCTCGACGGCTTTGGCCCAACCCCAAAGGGTCTTTTCGTAGGCGTCGGCGAGCTCGGCCTGGGCGCGCGAAAGCTCTTCGAAGCGCCGCGCGCTCTCCAGGGTCACCTCCAGCTCGGCGACGAGGGTTTCCAGGAAGGAGCGATCTTCGGCGAAGAGCTCGACCGCCTCCCGGGCGAAGGCGAGCAGGATTCCGTACGGGCGGCCCAGCGCGAAAAGGGGCCAGGCCCAGATTTCGGCATAACCCCTTGCCTTGGCCCAGCGCTCCAGGGGTTCGCTCGGGGCATCCAGGTAGTGCACTTGGGGACGCTCCTCGGGAGGGCAGAGGCTTGGGCTTTGGGCCAAGGGCTCGGCAAGCGCGGGCGTTTCGGGCAGGTCGCCTGCGGTAGCCCGAAGGCGGGGAGCACCGGACTCGAGGGAGAACACCGCTGCCCCGGCAAAGGGCAGGCGCAGGAGGGCCCGGAGCAGGATGCGGGCGCTTTCTTCAAAGCCGGCGTGCTGGGCCGCCGCCCGCCCCGCCTCGGCGATCGCCGCCAGGTCGGCCACCTGGGTTTTGAGCCGTTCCTGTAGCGCGGCCTGCTGGACGGCGTTCCCGATGGCTTCGGCGGCCCGCTCGATGCGGAGGGCGACCCGGGGGTTCGGAGGAGGGCCGGGGCGGGCGAGGAAAAGCGCTCCCACCACGCCTCGCTCGGCTCTAAGCGGTACCGCGATCCCCGACCACCCGGCGGGGACGTGGGCCAAAGCGGCGGGGCGGATCCGGAGTTCTTGCCTGAGGTCGGCGGCCACGATCGGCCTGCCCTCGGCAAGGGCGGCGGCGACGAGGCTCTTTTCCTCAAGGCGCGGGGTAGGCGGAACCTCCGCCACCCAGCCGCGGCGCGCCCGGGCCCAGACCCGTCCTTCCCGGTAGAGCAGGATCGCCCCTGCTGGGGCGCGGAAGAACTCGCTAACGACCCGAAGCGCGGCCTCAAGTTTTGCCGCCACACCCTCGGCTTCGTGCAAGGCCTCGTTTAGGCGGGCGAGGAGCTCAAGGTCCAGCTCGTGCTCCTTGGTTTCGGTGATGTCCAGGCCGACCCCGAGCACCGCGGGGATGCCTTCGATCTCCACCCGGGCCGCCGAGTAGTCGAGCCAGCGGACCTCGCCCGACTTGGTGACGATGCGGAAGGCGTAGCGCTTGGGCACCGCTTCCCCGCGGAGCCGCGCAAGCGCACGCTTTTTCACCGTTTCCCGGTCCTCGGGGTGGACGAAATCCCAGATGGGGCGCGACTTGAGCTCCTCTTCCGAATAGCCGGTGAGCGCCGAGGCCGTGCGGTTTGCGAAAACGAGCCGCTGGCCCTGCCACATCACGATGGGGGCTGGGGCGGTTTCGGCAAGGGTCCGAAAGCGGCGTTCGGACTCGGCTACGGCTTGGGCGCGGGCGACCTCTTCCCCGACGTCCTGGATGAACCCGGTGAGTAACCGGGTTTTCTCGTCGTAGCGGAGCGTGCTTCTGAGCCAGACCCAGCGCCGAGCTTCGCCGTGAAAGAACCGGTGGACGAGGGTTTGGACCTTCCCGGGTTGGGCGACGGCTTGGCGGGCGGCCTCGGCGAGGGGTTCGCGGTCGTCGGGGTGGGTGATTTGGAGGAAAAGGCCTGGGGTTTCCCGGAAGGCTTCGGGTGGGTGGCCGAGGACGGCCCGGGCTTGGGGCGAGAGGAAGTGCAGGGGGGCGCGGATGGGGTC
>JALUED010000037.1 GCA_027053145.1 Thermaceae bacterium
ACACGGTGGGCACCGAGGTCGCGGAGTGGGTTTCAAATCCCGGAAGGAACGGTCTGAACCTCCCAGGCTTTGTTCTTGACGTGCCTACCCTGCAGGTGTTTCAAATCCCGGAAGGAACGGTCTGAACCCATAATATTCCTTACTTATCGGGTTCGCAATAGTGAAGGGTTGGTTGTCAAGGTGCCCCAAGGCAATTGCCTTGGGGTCATTTTACTGCTTGGCAAGCGGGTGGGTGTTTGTTTTGAACCGTACGTCGAACCCCCGGGTTTTTTGCACGATTGGGGGTCGCCGCACGGCGTTAGAGGATTTGGTCCGGTTCGTTTTTCGTGGTGCCTAAGAACTCCTTGGCCACGCAGGCGTTGCGTTTGATGATGTAAAAGCGAACGGCGTCGCTATCGGGGTCGATAACCTCGCGCACCTCGGCTTTGAGGTGTTCGAACTGGGCTTGGGTCAGTTCACCTTCGAGGACCGAGTTCTGAACCCAGGTGAGGTAGCGGCGCCCCACCTTGAGCACCTTTACCACCCGTTCCACGTTGACGTCGTAGGCCATGATCACGTACACCGCCTACCCCCGGTGCCGGAAGGGTTCGTAGGGCTGGTCGCCCAAAAGGTGTTTTTCCAGTTTGTAGAGCTCGAGGCGAATCGTGGTGCGCCAGGTCACCGAGCGTTTGAGGCGGGGGTGCTTGTAGCTCGTTTGCAGGAACTCCTCCCAAGCCTGCACCACGATGCGGTGGCCGGCTTCGTTGAGGAAGACCCCGCCGCCCTCGCGGAGAAAGTGGCGGTCTTGGAGCTGGCCTCGGTTCAGCAGGCGAAAGACCAGCCGGTCCACGTAGGTGGGTTTGAGCACGTCGGCCACGTCGAGGTTCAGGGTGTTTCGCCGGTAGTTGGTTTCGTGCAGGAAGCCGATCCGGGGGTCCAAGTGCGTTTGGTAGATCTGGCCCAGGATGGCCGTGTAGAGGAGGCTGTTTAGAAAGCTTACGAGCGCGTTGGTGGGGCTTCTTGGGGGCCTGCGCGTGCGCTCCCCTAGGGCGAACCGATCGGGCAGGATCTGCGCCCAGGCGTGGAAGTACACCTCGCGGGCGTTGCCCTCGATCGCCATGAGTTCGGGAACCCGATGGGCCTCCTCGGAGCGCGCTTTTAGTGCGTCGAGCTGCGCGAGGCTGGTTTGGAGCGGCGTGCCGCGCCTTCGGTAGTAGTCGAGCACGCGGCGCATGTTGACGATCGAACCCACGACGAAGCGCCGTGCCAGGTCCAGCCGGAGGGCGGGGTCCAGGTAGTGCTGGGCCTGCTTTAGGGTGAGGTAGCCCGAGCTGAGGTATTCCCTGGGGTAGTAGGTGCCCACGTAGTACTCGTAGCGGTTGAAAAAGTGCATGGGGATGCGGTTTTGGGTCAGAAACTCCAGGAGCCTTTTGTTCAGCTCAACCTCACCGAAAACGTAGATTTCCGAAACCTGCTTGATGGGGACCGGGCGTTTGCCCTCTTCGGTTTCGAGGAAGAGGGTGTTCTGCCGGCGAAGAAGCCGGCCCGAGCTGAAGATGTAGATGGGTTTCATGCTTCCCCCGACCAGCAGAATTCGTAGTACGCGCAGCTTTTGCAGTAGGGAATGCGCCTTGCCTTGGGCGGCTCGGGCTTTTTAAGCAGCGCTTCGATTTCGGCGATCAGGGAGCGGACGCGCTCGGCGAGTTCCGGGGTGAGGGCGACGTCCACTACCTTCCGCTCCTTGGGGTAGCGGAGCTGGCCGCGCACGGCGAGGCCCTCTTCCGCCAAGCGGAGGAGGTAGTAGCCAAGTTGCAGCCGGTGCGACGCCTCGGCCTTGGAAGAGAGCTTGACTTCGGCGGCGAGCAACACTTCGCCCTCGTCGCGGATGAAGTCAATTTTCATGCCGGGCAGGCTGATCTCGTGGCGTTCGCGGGGGTACGCGGTGGCATGGAGCAGCCTGCCGAGGCTTAGGCGCTCGTGGTCCCGCCAGGGTTCGATGGCGTGACCAAGGAGCCAGGCCTGGCGCGGGCAGACGGCGTAGGCCTGGATCAGGGCCCCGCTTATAGGAACTGGTCGAAGATCGTGGTCTGCCATTTGAACCCCGTCTCGGGGTCGTAGTAAGCCTCGAGGGCATCCCGCGGGATGAGGCGGAAGTCCTCCCGCCCAAAGAGCGGCCCCGGGGTGTTCTTGGCGGCGAGGTCGATGGCCGGGCTGATGGTGTAGCGGGCGATCTCCGGGCGGAGCGTGCGGAGCCTAAGCCGGCGTTCGTGGGGATCGTCGTGTTCCAGGGCGGCTTCCAAGGCGGCGAGGATTTCGCTGGCCTCTTCGTCCTGCTCGACGAAGATGGGCACGCGGCGCACCGCATCGCGGATAAGCCGGTAGCAGCAGACGTCGCAGCCGGCCGGGTCGTGCCGACAGCGGTCGCAGCCCAGGGGGTAGCCCCGGCGGCAAAAGCGGCCGCGCGCCATCGCCTCGAGGTACCCGGCGGCGCTGGCTTGGCTGACCCGGCGTTCGAGCTCGTCGAAGTAGCGCGCCAGCGCCTCGGCGAGTTCGCGGTCGGTGAGCTCGCTTTGGCCTTCGAAGAAGGTTTGGGCGAGGTGGGCGAGGATGGGTCCGTAAACCCTCCGGGCTCGGCCCTCGTCGGGGATGAGGTAGAGGGTTTCGGGTTCGCGTTCGGCGGAGCGGTTGATGCGCCCGGCGACCTGCACCACCGCGTCCACGGGGCCGAGTTCGCGGTAGCCCTCGGCGAAGTCGAGGTCAAGCCCGGCCTCGACGATGGGCGTGGCCACCAGCGTGAGGGGGGTGTGGGGCACCAGGGCGCGGAGCGCTTCCACGCGGGCGAGGCGGTCTTTGGGGGTGAGGTTGGTGGAAAGGTAGTAGACGCGATCGCCCGCCGCTTTAAGCGCTTGGTAGACCTCGAGGGAGCGGCGGATCGTGTTCACCACGACGAGCCTCGATCGGTGGGCCGGCTCCGTGGGCGGTCCTTTGGCCCGCCGCAGGCGGACGCGCACGGGGTAGTCGGGGAAAGCGGGGGCGAGCTCGAGCGCCTCCGGGAGCAGCCGGGGTTGGGTGGCGGTGGCCAGCACGACCGTGTTCCCCCGCGCCACGAAGGCCTTAAGCAGCCGGCGGATAAGCGGCCAGTCCTCGGCGGGGAAGGCCTGCACCTCGTCGAGGATCAGGATCGTGCCCGAGAGGAACCGGTGGAGCTTTTTCAGGGTGCGGTTTTGGGTTCCGAAGAGGGTCTCCACCACCTGCACGAAGGTGGTGACGACGATCTCCGCTTCCCAGGCTTCGGCGAGGAGGAGTTTCTCTTCGGTGGAGCGCCCTTCGCCTTCGTCGCCTTCAAGGCGGGCCAGGTGGTGGTGGGCCAGGAGCGCCTCGCGGGGCACCCCCGCTTGGGCGAGGGCCTCTTCGAAGACCCGGTGGTTTTGCTCGATGAGGTTGACGAGGGGAAGGGCGTAGACGATGCGGGGAGTAAGCCCCCGTTCGCGGGCGATCCGCGCCCTGAGCTTGAGGGCGAAGTTTAAAAGCGTGAGCGTCTTGCCCGAGCCGGTGGGCGCAGTGAGGGTCAGCGCGGCGGGGAAGAGCGCGTTTAGGGGCAGGGTCTTGACCTTGCGGTCCACCGCCTGGAATAGGCGCGCGCGGTGGGGAGCAAGGCGCCCGCTTTTGGGGAGCGTACGGACCCGGGCTTCGGCGGCGCTTTCGTCGAGCGGTCGGCGGGGCGGCGGGGTGACGCTTGCAGCGAGGTGCTTGTCGGCGTCGATGAGGAGCGAAAAGAGGGTGAGGGTCCGCCAGTAGTCCTCTTCGCCCTGGAAGGCCTCCCCGCGGAGCCGGGCGGCGACTTGGGCGGGGTCCTCGAGGGCAAACGCCGCCAGGTCTTCCAAAAATCCGAGCGCGGCGAGCAGGGCCCGGGCGGGCGCGAAGCCGAGGAGGGCCTGGGTCTGCTCGGCGACGACGGAGTAGGGCCTTTTGGAGGGCGGGGTTTTGAGGTAGGCGGGGTCGTAGGGGTCGGGAAGGAGGTCGGCGGGCGTTTTGAGGTGGCCGTGGTGGCGGGCCACGGCGAGGAAAAGGGGCAAGGGCCGCATCCCGCGCCTTTGGGCGACAAAGGCCCCAAAGAGCGCGCTGGGGAAGGCGTGGTGAAGTTTTGCGCCGAGCCTTGCCTGAAGCGCTTTTTGCTCCCTTGGGCCTTTCCGCAGGTAGGTTTGGAACCACGGGGTGGCCTTGTAAAGGTCGTGGACCAGGCCGCAAAGCCGCGCTTCTGCCTTAAGCGGCTCGGGCGCCCAGCCCTCCGCGAGGGCGGCCACGCCCTTCAGGTGGGCGGCGAGGGGCTCGCCGGGGCGGGCTAAAAGCTCATCCGAGGAGGCTCCAGGCATCGCCTTCCCCCACGAAGACGTCGCCTTCGTAGCGGACGGCGACGGGTCTTCCCTCGGCTTCCACCACCAGGTCTGCCGCGGCAAGCAGCCCGCGGTCTTTGGCAAGGCGCAGGGGGTAGCGGTCATGGAGCAGCCGGGCGTCGCCCTTGAGCGAGGCGAGGGCGTCGGCGCGAAGGGGTCCAAGGAGCGCCCCTTCGAAACCCCTTTGGGCTTTGCCCTCGAGGAGCTCGACGGCCTCCACCTGGGCCAGGGCGTAGGCCGGGCCCAGGGCCAGGGGGTAGCGCGGCCGCTTCAGGGCCTCGGCCACCGCCTGGACCCCGGGACCCACCGCGAGGACCTCGTAGCGCAACCGGTCCTCAAGCCTCCGGGGCGCGACGAACTGAAGGGGGATCTGGGTGTGTTCGCCGCCCGCCAGGTTGAGCTCGCCGGTTTTGACCTTGAGGTAGTTCGCGGTCTGCATGAGAAAGCGCCAAGGCGAGGCGAGGCGGACGCTGAAGCGACAGCCCTCCAGTTCCTGGGCGTACTCGGGGCCGAGGCCGAGCGCCGCGCCCAGAAGGCCCCGGAGGGTAGGGGGCGGGGGAACGGGGTAAGTAAGCGAGGAGGAGTTGGTGTAAAAGCGGCGGAAGTGGGCGAGCTTCCCCGTGACCACGAAGCGGACCGCCTGCATGGTTATCCCGTGGGCACGTCCGTTCGCAGGGGGAGCGCCTCGAGGCCCTTGACGCGGAGCTCGGGGTGGCGCCATAGGCGCACCTCTTCGATGCTCTCCCGCACCCGGTTCAAGGCCTCGGCGAGCGGGGCAAGGTCCAGCTCGAA